>NZ_DFTP01000093.1:0-16605 GCF_002381585.1 Marinimicrobium sp. UBA4209 | reverse complement strand
GGCAGCACGATCAGCAGTGCGCCGTCATCCGCGAAATCCCGGCGCCAGTGGTCGGCGGCTTTTTTGTCATCGACGGTTTTGAACTCGACCGGCGAACCGGTAAAGAAGGTTTCGCGCACTTTATCCGGGGACATCTCCAGTCGCTTGGCCAGGTTGCCGATCACTTCCTGGCGCTGAAAGCCTGTGACCAGGTCGCCGGTAAACATCAGTCGATACATCGCTCGCTCCTTTTACCTAATGTCGCGGTGTGTCCCTCATCTTTACATATCCCGGCGGCATCTGCACGGGCATCATCAGCGAAAGGTGCGGGCCAGAATCAGGCCACCCCACAACAGATTGCGGTCCCCGGGGCCCTGTTTGATCTCCGAGCTGTGGCCGCGCACGACGTAACTGATGCGATACCCCTCCGCGAAGGCCACGGTATAGCCCAGCCAGGCTTCGAGCATGACTGAGCGCAGTTCACTCCGCTCAAAGGTGACTTCACTGTCGCGAAACTGCCCCTGCAGAAACGCGTTGTAGGCACGGGCTTTAACCGACACTCCGCCCCAGAAGTAATGCTCATCGACCGAAATACCGCTGTTGGTGTAGGAGGATTTCTCGCCATAACTCACCAATTCCGGGTTAAATGACGACCAGGCGGTGTGATAGTCGCCGCCACGAACCGACAAACTCCAGCTCGCCTCGGTGAGGTAGCCCACGGACCCCTGAACGGTGCTTTTGATTTCCAGGTTGTCGAACAGCGTGGCGACATGGTGTTGCCGCGCCACGGTATAGCGGGCCGTCAGTTCGCCGCCGTCGCTGATCTGATTGTCCCAGCCCCGGGCCGGCGTACTGCCGAGAATCGCATGGGATTCATTCTGCACATCCCCTACCAGATCCAGCCCGAGAACTCCCACGGTCAAGGTGCTTTTCCACGCCACCCGATTGCGGATATCCAGCCGCTCTCGGGAGTTCGCCAGGTATACCAGACCGGCATAGGGGCGATCGCCATACTGCGGTTGGACCACCTCGATCTCGCTGGGGGTAAACCCGAACAGCCCCGCTTCGCGGCTGTGCTTGCTGACCCCCACGGGGGAGAGATGCTCAAAGCCCAACGCCGAATCCAGCCAACCGAGCGGCGCGTCCAGAGAGAGCCAACCGTCTTTCGCGGACCGGCCGGTATAGGTGAAATTAAAACCATAGGTGTAATCCTGATCCTTGCCCCCCAGAGCGAGGTAATCATTATCAATGGCCAGCGCCCAGCTCGAACGCTCCGGCTCCGTATAGGGCAGCGATCGAATCGGCGCCGCAGGTCGTTTTTGATCCTCAATCAGCCAGGCCACCTGCAACGGTTCTTGGGCGCGAGTGCTCGGGACGGCCTCAGTCTCTAGCGTCTGCGCGCCAGCGGGCTCCGCCATCATCAACAGTGATACCACCATCCAGAGCGTTGCCGCCCCGAATAAAGTGACCGGTCGTCTTTTTTCTGTTCGTTCTTTTTTTGTTCGAGATTGCTCCGAATTCATTACCTTATTCCCCCAAGTTCAGATTCCAATCAACTATAGATGACCAGTCGTCTTCAAAAGCACACTCTTACACCTCGCAGCACTTATCAGCCCCGCCACCGACGGAGACCATTTTATGAAGCGCTGTAGAGGGTATTATTGTGGGTATAGAGACGAGTTCTGGTCGGCCAGCACGTCAGTTGGCGTTTACTTGTCCGACGACGATAGGCAAGAGCGCGAGAAAGGCATCCAGCGGCTCGCGGCATTTGGCGGCCTTCATCCGCATGACCGTGCCCTCCCAGGCATTGAACAGATACTCCGCCAGCACCGATGAGGGCTGCGGGCTGCTAAGGCTACCCTGCCGGCGGGCCTCTTCCAGCACCGCTTCGATCGCCTCGGTGTTATTGCGCAGTAGCTGGCGCACCTTCAGGCGAATGACCTCGCTGGAGTCCGACATCTCCTGGCACATGTTGCCGATAAAGCAGCCGCCGGTGACCCCGCTATCGCAGGCGCCGGTGTAGTCCCGGAAATACCGGGTCAGACGCTCCAGCGGCGGCAGACTGGTATCCTCCAGCAGCGCCCGGCTCTCCTGGTTGCGCGCCTCGGTGGCCCGCTCCAGTGCTTCCAGTGCAAAATCCTCCTTGCTTTTGAAGTAGGTATAAAAAGACCCTTTCGGCACCTCGGCGGCGTCGACAATGTCCTTGATACTGGTACCGTTGTAACCGTGGGTCGCCATGACACCCAGGCCAGCTTCCAGTAAGAGGTCTTTTTTTAACTCGCGCTTGCTCATGCCCATCAATATATGACCGGTCGTCTGGTTTTACAAGGGGATCGCTTATGGTTGTTTTCTATAAGCACCATAGGCCGGGGCATAATAGCCCGTTTTTCGTTCGTCAAAAACCCCAAAAAGGAGGCCGTCACTGGGCAGAGGTTCTGAGCCGCATGAGCGGCGGCAACTGGTACTGGGGTATCCAGTCAAGTTCGGGAAGTGGCGCCTCAAGCACAATCAGCCTCCGGTTCTCACCATGTATGGCCGCCAGCTCCTCGGCGAAATGACGCTGGAACAGTGCTTCCATGGAACCATCCTGCAATGCCCGCATCAGCCCCTGCTCCAGGCGAGCGGCCAGGGGACCCGCTTTGGCGCTGACATGAAACACCACCGGGAAGGGATAGTAGAGGTACAGATCCGGCACCAGCGCCAAGCCTCCGTTCGCCGGTTGGTGACTGGCCAACTCCCGACGCGCTTCGATGATGCCCAGAGACAGGTAGTCAAAGCGGCGTTGCTCCAGCATGGTGAACAGATTGCTGTAGCGGCCGGTGTCGTTTACCGGATAGCCATTGAGACGGAAAATGGCCACGTCCGGCCAGCGCTGTCCCTGCCCTACCGTCAATCGCTTCAGTTGATCCTCCGAGGTCACCTCGGCCATGGTTGGCAAGCTGTCCTCGCGGACGATCAATTGCCGGTAGCCCATCAGGCCGCCCAGAATCGGGATCGGGATGGAGATGATCTGCGCTTCCAGCGGCCCCTCTTTATCCCGCGCTGGTGCCGCGTAGACATTGATCGGGTACCCCGCGGCAAGTGCGCGACGCCCGCGCAGGGAGCCAAAATCCTCATCGTGGCGATTCAGATCATAGGCGGGGTAATCATCGGCAGTTTTTTCCAGGGCTAGCTGAAGCAGTTCGTACTCATAGCTGAGCCGCCCTTCGGTGCTGTCCCAGAACCGGACTTCCACGGCCGGGGCGTTTTCCCCAGTTGCACACCAGCCGGCATGGGTACCAATGCCGAAAACGAGAAACAACCACCATGCTTTGTGAAGAGTCTTAAGCATTATTATCATTCTGAACGCAAGGTTAGTCACGCAAACTTAACGGATTGACCCTGACGACACAAGCCCCTCTGCACTGGACTCAAAGTCGGGGCCGAACTACCAGAACTGGTATGTCAGGCTGACCTGCCCAAACTGCACCGAATAGCGAGGGCTTTGCTGGCCGCTGGCAAGCAGGTTGGCCACCGTATCCGGCGCCACCGTGTCGATGAAAAAGTCGGCACTCCGATAGCGCTCAACCCCATAACTCAGGCCCAGAGAGAGTGGCTCGGACCACTGGTATCGGGCGAACAGCTCCAGCCGGCTCAGGTGGGTTTTAAGGTCCGGAAAAGGCGCTGCATTGGCCCGAGTCTCCATTTCAATCACCCCTCGTCCGTAGGAGTAACCATAATCCAGGCCCACATCCAGCCCATTAAGCAGCGCTTCGCGCTCAATGCCGACCCCAAAGGTATCCAACTGATCTCGTTGGTGGCCGGTCCAGTCGGGCGTGGAAAAGTTATCGCTACCGGCCTGATCCGAGTCGATTCGTTGACGGGTCGCGAAGGCATAGAGTGACAGATTCTCTGTCGGCCGCACCGATACATCCAGGCTGTGAGACCGGTCGCGCGCCTCCGTCAAACCAATCCGGGTATTGAAATAATCGTCCTTGGCGTAATCCAGGGAAACGCTGAGCGTCATCCAGTCCCGTGGTAAGTAATTGACACTGGCGCGAACCTGATCACGATCGCGCTCGCCCAGATGATAGCGCCGCAACAGGGGGTTCTCCCCCGGTACGAGGTCGTCCAGAGGCCGATAGTGCTCGACAAAACGCCGGCGCTCCTGCCCGCCCTTGAGCCGAACATCGAGCGTCTGTGTCAAGGCGGCGCGGACTTCACCCCAGTAGTCGGTGGTACTGGTTTTTTCCGTTTCCTGAAAGCTGCGCTCCATGGTTTCCCGGGATAAACCCGCCGAGACGGTGGTTCCATCCCCCGTCTTGAGATCGGCGCGCAGCTTGCCGCCGGCACGCTCAAAACTGTAGGGCCGATTGAACTGTGTGGGGGCTACCGCCAGATCCGAGCGCACCGGGGTAAACTCAGAGCGCGGGGTGCGGTTGTCGCGATCGTCATAATACAGTTCAGCCACCACACTCAACGCCAACCCAGGTTGGATCAGCGCACGCACCTGGCCATTGAGCGTATCGACCCGACCATCCAGGCTGAGAGCGGGCTGATTGACGTCGCCCACCCAGGGGTTGATGGTCGCCGGCAGAAAGGCTTCATCCTGCCGCAGGCGGCCCACGGCGAGTCTGCCCGAGGCTTGCAACAGGCGGCCCGGTTGCCAGCGACCGGACAGCGTCAGTTGATGAAAATCATTGCCCGGCTCTTGCGCCAGACGGCCGCGATCACCGCCTTCGACCAGGGCGCTGAAGGGGTTATCCCAGGTCACCGAATCGGCGTTATTGTCGAACTGCGAACCGTGATAGGCCGCCTGCAGGTACCAGCGGTCTTCCCGGTAGGAAAGCCGCGCATCCATCCGTTCGGTCACCCGATCAACTCCAATGGGCAACACGACGGCGGTATTCAGAAAACTGGCGCCCTGAAGCCTGGTGCCCTGCTGTTCGGTACGACGAAAATCAACGCCGTAATCCCAACGATCGTTGCGCCGGGCACCCGCGTTCAGCCCGTAAGTCTCGCGCTCCAACGTCGGGGAAAAACGCTTCAGGCTCGGGTCGAGCTGGCTCATCCCCTGCGTTGTGGACGCTCGCTCCCAGTTGGCGGGCAGGGTCAACACCTGGGTGCCGACACCGAGAAAAGGGGTCTGCGCCTGCTCCGCCACAAAGTGGGGAATCTGCTGGTATTCAAACCCGATGTCATAGCGTCCCTGCTCACCGTACAGAAGCCGCACTTGACGTGAGTCGAGCCCCAGGTTTTTGGCCTGTGCCTCGGCATAGGTGCCCTGCTCATTGCGCGTCCTGACTTCCAGCTCACCCAACCAATAAGGGCCGCTTTCATCCAGTCCGGTGTAATCACCAAACTTGGCGGAACTCTCGGACACATGCCCCACCCCGGCGGTGACACGCCCCTCCCGCTGGCTCTGCTCCGGGCACAGGCTACAGGCCCACTCGGCGGTGTCCGCAGACGGCCAATAGCCTTGAGCAAGACTGTTCTGACTGCCGAGACCCACAGCCACCATAAGGCAGCCCGTCATCCAGACATGCGCGGGGCGGTGGCGAAGACAGACGGTTTCCATCAGTAACCTCCCGCTAACGACTCAGGTTACGGCCCGAGGGATGATTGGAGCCATGCACCTGCGAATGGCAATTGGTGCAGCTACCGCCCAGCAAAGCGGCGGACGGACGACCGTCCGGCAAGCGTTCCCCCGTTTGGGCAATACTGGGGTGGCCGGCCCGCGAGTGACACTCCTGACACAACAAAGGTGCCCGGCGGCGCAACAGCGAGTCGTGATTGGAGCCGTGAGGGACATGGCAGGAGGCACAATCTTCGGCCGCTGGCGCATGCTCCCAAAGAAAAGGCCCGCGTTTTTCCGCATGACACTCTAAACAGGTTTCATTCAGTGTCCCACGCACCAGCATGGCGTCGTTCAGCGTACCGTGCGGCTGATGACATTCAGTGCAGGCCATCTGCCCCTGACGCATCGGGTGGGTCGAGGCCTGGAGGCTCTGCGCCCGCTCCCGGGTGTGACAGTCAAAACACACACCCGCCTGCTCCTGCCGGTTCATGACCGGGTCGTGCGGTGAGTGTACCGAGTGACAGCTCGTGCAGGTGAGCCCCTGACGCTCGTGCACACTGCCCTGCCAATGGTTGCGCTCCTGTGACTGATGACAGCTCAGGCAAATGGCCACCTCCTGTTCGCGGCTGGCGCGTCCCTGATGAGCAAACGCCAAAGGAGCGGGCCGCTCCTGCCCTGGACGCAGCCTGCCCGCATGGTCGCCTCCCGGGCCGTGACAGCTCTCGCACTGCTGTTGCGCAAACGGCGTTCCCGGATCGCTGGCCACCGCATGGGGCGTACTGAAGATACCCTCGACAGTGTCGCCACTATGACAACGCAGGCAGGTATCCGCCCCCTGATCGGAAAACGCCGGCAGCGCTTCATGAACATCAGTCTGGGCCAGGGCCCCGCCTGTCAGCAGGGCCACCAAGACAACCAGAGCAGTCGTTGCTTTAGCGTAAACCATGGACACGTTCTACATCGGCAATTTGGCCGGGGCCGTGGCACACCGAACAGGTCTCGGTCACTGCGGCATCCAGCACCTCCTGAGTCTGATCGAACACACCCCCGTTGAGAATCATATGGGTCTGCGCCAGGTCATTCGTGTGGCAGGAGCCACAGGCGGCGCTCGCCTCCGATACTTTCAGGTGCACGGATGGGTCGGCGGGATTCCCCTCGGTCAGCACAGTGGTGCCCAGCACAGTGGCCGGCAGTGGTAACTGATAACCATCGTCCGTGTGGCAGGCCAGGCAATCACCCGCGCTGCGTGGGTAGCGCACCTCGCTGAAGTCGTAGCCCGTATTGCCAAAGCCATACGCCACATAGGGCTCATCCCGAACTTCAGAACCGTGAATGGCATGAATCATATACTTGAAGTGCACCGACTGTTCGGGTAAGCCATCCAGCATGGAAATACCTTCAACCACGGTATCCCCCGCGCGTCGGGCCAGGTCTGTGGTATTGGGGTTGTGGCAAATTGCACAGAGCTGCACTTCATCGGTTCGCTGGCCGCCATGAAAGGCCAACGCATCATTACGACTGTGGCACGTCTGGCACTTTTGCGTTTCCACCACCTGACGGCGCGGAACCGGTTCGGAGTCGGTAATGGCAAAGTACTTCACCGCCCCGGTAATCGGAATCTGGAAGCCCTCGTCCGGATCAACGGCCCGACCTTCCATACCCACCACACCGGAACCGGTGGCATCTCCGGGCAAGGCGCCGGTTGCCGAAATGGTAAAAGTACCATCGTTATTGTCCGTCGCATTCTGATTCACATTGGCCACCGACAATCCTGCCGCCGGTCCATGCACATAATCCCGGGTATCCCAGCCGATACGGATCGACAGACTCGCACCCGGGCCAAACAGAGGATCTTCCAGAATATCGTAGGGCGCGTCATCGTTGGTGGGGTCGGTAACCGAGAAGGTCACGGTCGGGGTTTCATTCTGGCCGGTGGCAATCACCTCCAGCAGGTTAAAGTGAAACTGCTGCGCCGCTACCTGCCCCGGTATGGCATGGCTCGCCAGCACATCCCCCGCAAACCCGCCCGGCTTATGGCAGATGGTGCACTCACTGTTGTTCGTGGCCGGATGGCCCACACCCGCCACAAAATCAATATCGTCATGGCAGGAACCGCAGGCTTCCATACTGGGTTTTTCGACTATTTGGAGCGCCTGTGGGGTGGCCTCATCGTCCGGATCATGACAGGTCAGGCAGTTGCGTGGATCCTGAGGATGAACCACATCGGAAAAATCGCTGGGCGAGTTACGAAACCCCCAGAGAATGTAGTCTTCGCCACTCTGAACGCTGGGCAGCCGCTCCCCCATATGGATCTTATGAATCATCTCGCGAAAATCCAGGGAGTGGCCACTCTGGGCATCAACGCTTCCCGGGTTGTGGCAGGTCACGCAGTAATCGACATCGACCCGACCGCCACCGTGCAGTGCCAGGTCATTCCCGTGACAGCTGCTGCAGGATTCCTGGGAAACAATTTTACGATGATCAATATCCTGTTCCGGGGTCAGACCGGTCGAGGGCTGAAAGGTATACACCGCATTGGCCGCGGGTAGGGATTCACCCCGAAAACTACCGCCCACCTGCAGGCCCACCCGGTGGGTCAACTCCGGCTCGTACTCGACCACCAGCGGCGCACTCACGGCATTGAGATCAAGGCCAAAGGTATAGTGGTAGCTGCCATCACCATTACTGACCAACGCCCCCTCGCTGCTACTTTCGGTGGTGGCCTGAATGACCGTCTCGGTGCCGGGCCAGGGACCCTCCCCCGGGACTTCCTCGCGGTTAATGTAACTTTGCCAGGCGCTGCTGTTACCCTCGGTGCCCGGCACCAGTTTGGCAACCGTAAAGTCGAGCTGTTCCAGATAGGAAAAAGGATAGCCGTCCTGGTCAAGCACCAGGAAGTCGACCACGACCGAGTCCTCAATGCTGACCTCGGTAATATCAACCTTCAGGGCCGTGGGGACTGGGCCCGCGCCACCGCCCGGTGGCCCGGGTTCACCCGGAGGCCCCGATGGCCCGGGAGCGCCAGCCGTCCCCGTCGGGCCGGAGTCGCCGTCACACCCGAGCAAACCAAGCAGCAACAAAGCGCCAACCATCACACTCCAAAAGCGGGCGCGCCGAGATGGGTCCGAATTCATGATCCTTCCCCCGTGTTGATCCTAATGGAACCCTGGTGAAACTCAACAACAGGCTGACCAGCGCTCACTGAAACCGCGTACCCCTGCACCGCGTATCCCTACACAATGTACCCTCTGCCCCTCCCGTTTATTGACACAGATCAACCCATAATCCGATTCTGCAAAGAACGCCGCAAATATCCGATGACGCCCGCCGGTTTGTGTTATTCGTTAAAGAGCACACCTAACTATCCCGCACTGTCCTGAACGACCAAGGATTCATTCATGGGAGGTCTTCATGCACACATCACATTCTGCCCTACGCGAACCCGTCCGCGTTGTATTCTGGCTGCTGGCGACGCTGCTATGGGCAAGCGTAAGTTCAGTGTGGGCCGAAGCGCCTACCGAAGCCGAAGCCTGCGCCAGTTGTCATGGCGAAAAGGGTATAAGCCAGGATGGTGATATTCCCATCATTGCCGGTGCCTCGAATTTCTTTCTGGAAAACCAGCTCTTTCTGTTTCGGGATAAAGGTCGCCCCTGTGCGGGCGAATTGTTCAGTCAACGGGCGGAGTCGCCCCCTAAACCTGACCACTGCGCCCTGGCGGCCGACTGGTCCGATGACGACATAGCAAAAATCGCTGGTTACTTTTCCGCGCTACCTCATCAAAGTGCCGAACAGTCTTTCGATACCGAATTGGCGCAAATCGGAAAAGCCATCCATGAACGCAGTTGCGATCGCTGCCACGCCGAAGGAGGCAGCCTGGCCTTGGACGACGCTGGCATACTCGCTGGCCAGTGGCGGCCCTATCTGATTCGCACCCTGGAAAGCTTTCGTGCGGGGGAGCGCTGGCAGGAAGAAAAAATGGCCGACGCAACGGCCAAACTTCCGGATGACGACATCAAAGCACTGGCCGAGTACTACGTCAGTGTGGGCCAATAGCGGGGAGTCACACCATGAGCGATAACGACGAACCTCCACCGCCAACCGAGCAGAGCAAACGCAGACGGTTTGGCCGCTGGCTATGGGCCCGACCCCGACGCTGGTTTCTGTTCGGAATTCCCGCCGGAGGATTTCTGGCGTTTGTGATCGGCATCGGTTTTTGGATCAGTTTTGACACCACCGTCAAAGCCACCAACACCCTGGAGTTCTGTACTTCCTGCCACAGCATGCAACAGTTCGTGTTTACGGAGTACCAGAACAGCAGCCATTACAATAACCGCAGCGGGGTTAGGGTCGTCTGTGCAGATTGCCATGTGCCCAACGCTTTCTTCCCAAAGATGGCCGCCAAAATGAAAGCGACCGTGGTCGAACTACCCTCGCACTTTATGGGCCGCATTGACACCGAGGAGGAGTTTAACGCGCACAAACCCGCCATGGCCGAACGCGTTTGGGCACGCATGCGGGCAACGGATTCACGCGAATGCCGGAGCTGCCACAGCTACGATGCCATGGCCGAGACGCTGCAGAACCGACAGGCGGTACGCCGTCACTCGCTGGAGTATCGAGAAGCCACCGGTCGCACCTGCATCGACTGCCACCAGGGAATTGCCCACAGCCTGCCGTAAAAATCAAAGGGGTCAGAGTCGTTTGATCCAAAGAATCAAACGACTCTGACCCCTTTGATTTTTACCGTGCGAAAACCACCGTCTTGCTGCCATTGAGCAGCACCCGGTGCTCGGCGTGCCAGCGCACCGCGCGATTGAGCACCACGGCCTCGATGTCCCGGCCGATTTCCGCCATTTCCTCGGGCAGGTTCACGTGGGAGACGCGTTCGACGGACTGCTCGATGATCGGGCCTTCATCCAGATCGGCGGTCACGAAGTGGGCGGTGGCGCCGATCAGCTTGACCCCGCGCTCGTAGGCCTGGTGGTAAGGCTTGGCGCCCTTGAAGCCGGGCAGGAAGGAATGGTGAATATTGATGGCCTTGCCGTTGAGTTTGCGGCACAGGTCATCGGAGAGAATCTGCATGTAGCGGGCCAGCACCAGGCACTCGACCTCATGCGCCTCGATCAGGGACCAGATCTGCGCTTCCTGCTCGGCCTTGGTATCGGGGGTAACCGGCAAGTAGTGGAACGGCAGCTCGTACCATTCGGTCAGGTCCCGCATCACTTCATGGTTGGACACCACCCCGACGATATCGATGGGCAGGGAGCCGTTTTTCCAGTTGTTGAGCAGGCTGTTCAGGCAGTGGCCCCACTGGGACACCGCAATCAGCACCTTGGGCTTGCAGTCCACATCGTAAATCGCCCAGTCCATGCCGTACTTCTCGCCCACCGGCCGGAACAGCTCGCGGATCGCGGGCAGCTCATAGCCCTGGGGGCACTCGAACACGGTGCGCATAAAGAAGCGCCGCTGGGTCACATCCTCAAACTGGGAGGACTCGCGGATATTGAAGCCGCGTTGGGCGAACAGACTGGCCACCGCCGCCACAAGGCCCTGGGCATCCTGACAACTGAAGGTAAGTACTACTTCCCGCACACCGGCCATGGAACAATTCCTGATATCGAATAGAGAATGAACAATAGATGAAAGGCTGCAAGACTACTGGATTGCGGACAAGGGGCTCAAGTGCTTTATGGCGCGACCGGGGTGGTACCGGCCAGAGGCAACACAAACACCAGCACAATCGGTAGCACCACAAACGCCAGCAGCGTGGACATCAGTACCATGGCGGCCACTTCCTGAGGGGCCCGGTCATAGCGCAGGGCCAGCAGGTAATTGAAGATGGCGACCGGCATGGCGCCCTGGAGCACCGCGACCCCGAGCGCCTCACCCTCCAGCCCGATCAGCCGCGCGGCCAGATAGGCGAGCGCCAGACCGCCCAACACCCGCAAGGTACTGAAGGCCAGACTGAGCCGCCAGGCCACCAGTTTCAGGCGCGCGAGGGAAACCCCAAGGGTCAGAATCATCAGCGGTATGGCAAAGCCCCCCATCAGGTCCACCGTATTGGCCAGCCACAGCGGCAGCGTGGTATCGGTCAGCAACAGCGCCACCGCCAGCACCATGGCGTAGAGCACCGGCTGGCGCCCCAGTGCCTTGAGCCGTGCGCCCAGCCCCTCGGCGCGGGACACCATCATGATGCCCACGGTAAAGGTACTGAGGGTCATCACCATAAACGCGGCCAGCGCCAGGGCCAGCCCGGTATCGCCAAAGGCGAACAGGCACAGCGGCAGACCCAGGTTGCCGTTGTTGGGGAACATCAGAGAGGGAATATAGTGGACCGGCGGCAGCTTCAGCCAGCGGGTCAGCAGGTAACCAATCACGCCCATGCTCAGAATCACCACCGCCGCCGCCAAGGCCACGCCGCCCATGATGCTCGGCTCCACCTCGACCCGCGCCATGACCGAGACAATCAGGCAGGGGGTGGCGATGTTCATCACCGCGCGGGAGACAAACTCGGATGGGTAGTCGGCACCGGAGCGCACCCAGCCGTAGCCGATAGCGGTTCCGATAAACAGCGGGGCCATAATGGCCGCTAATTCCGCGAACATGTCGCTCCTAATGTCGCGTGGTGGTCAGGACGGTCAACCCCCATTGTACCGGAATGCGAGCGACACACTAGCGCAAAAAGGCCGCTATGTTATTTTTGGCGATAACAGCCAAAGCCGGTAGAATAAAAAAATCTATTCAGCCCACATTGGCCAACTTTACACCACTTTCAGGGTCCCCCTCCCTGAGGACGCGGCCCGCAGGATAGTGATCACTGACATGACGATTTACACACATTTTATCCACAGGCCATCCCCGTTTTTGTCCGCTTGCATTCCCGCCCAAAGCGCATTATCTTGTAGCGCATTCACCCGGTACCCCTATATATAGGGTTTTTCGATACCCCGCCCCAACGCTTCACGCTGTGCGCGGTACCGGGTTATCCAGTTTCACCAAACACCCGTCACCTGCCCAGGGTGACCGCTTACAGTCACGGAATTCAGATCGCTCGCGGAGACGTCCATGCACACAGAAACCGACTCACAGAACACCACCACCGGCTCCCAGCCCCACACGGAAGGCTCATCGCAGCAGCGCAGTGCCTCCAACCTCTCGGCCACCGCGCCTGGCCAGGTTCGGGTCATCAAGCGCAACGGCACCGTGGTCCCCTACGACCCCAGCAAAATCGCTGTCGCCATGACCAAGGCCTTCCTGGCCGTGGAAGGTGGTACCGCCGCCGCCTCGCGCCGGGTGCGCGAGACCGTGGAAAACCTGACCGGTCAGATCACCGCCACCTTCAAGCGGCGCATGCCCTCCGGCGGCACCATTCATATTGAAGAGGTGCAGGATCAGGTCGAGCTGGTGCTGATGCGCTCCGGCGAGCACAAAATCGCCCGGGACTACGTTCTCTACCGCGAAGAGCACGCCCGCCTGCGGGCCGAGAAGCAGCCGGCCGCCAGCGCCGACACCCAGGCCGAAGACCCGGAATACCCCACCATCGAAGTCACCCTGGACGACGGCAGCAAAGCCCCGCTGGACACCCAGCGCCTGCGCACCATCGTGCGTGAAGCCTGCGCCGGCCTGACTGACGTGAGCGAAAAGGCCATTCTCGATGAGGCTATGCGCAACCTCTATAACGGCGTGAGCCTGCGCGATGTGAACACCTCCCTGGTGATCACCGCCCGCACCCTGGTGGAAAAAGAGCCCAACTACACCTACGCCACCGCCCGCCTGCTGCTCGACAAGCTGCGCGCCGAGGCGCTGAGCTTCCTGGGTGTGGCCGACTTCGCCACCCAGGCGGAAATGGAAACCTACTACGCCCAGGCCCTGCCCGCCTATATTCAGAAAGGCGTCGAGCTGGAGCTGCTGGCCCCGGAGCTGCTGAGCTTCGACCTGGAAAAGCTGGGCAAGGCGATCATCGCCGAGCGCGACCTGCAGTTCACCTACCTGGGCCTGCAGACCCTGTATGACCGCTATTTCATTCACAGCAACGATGTGCGCATCGAGCTGCCCCAGGTGTTCTTCATGCGCGTGGCCATGGGCCTGGCCGTGGAAGAAGACAACCGCGAAGAGCGCGCCATCGAGTTCTACAAGCTGCTCAGCTCCTTCGACTACATGAGCTCCACCCCGACCCTGTTCAACGCCGGCACCCTGCGTCCGCAGCTGTCCTCCTGCTACCTGACCACGGTACCGGACGACTTGCACGGCATTTACGGCGCGATTCAGGACAACGCCATGCTGAGCAAATTCGCCGGCGGTCTGGGTAACGACTGGACTCCCGTACGCTCTCTGGGCGCCTACATCAAAGGCACCAACGGCCGTTCCCAGGGCGTGGTGCCCTTCCTGAAAGTCGCCAACGACACCGCCGTGGCGGTGAACCAGGGCGGCAAGCGCAAAGGCGCCGTCTGTGCCTACCTGGAAACCTGGCACCTGGACATCGAAGAGTTCGTCGAGCTGCGTAAAAACACCGGTGACGACCGTCGCCGCACCCACGACATGAACACCGCCAACTGGGTACCGGACCTGTTCATGAAGCGCGTGTTCGACGACGGCGAGTGGACCCTCTTCTCCCCGAACGACGTACCGGACCTGCACGACCTGTACGGCAAAGCCTTCGAGGAGCGCTACAACGAATACGAGCGCATGTGCGAAACCGGCGAGATGCGCCTGTACAAAAAAGTACGCGCGCTGGACCTGTGGCGCAAGATGCTGGGCATGCTGTTTGAAACCGGTCACCCCTGGATCACCTTCAAGGACGCCTGCAACCTGCGCAGCCCGCAGCAGCACGCCGGTGTGGTGCACTCCTCCAACCTGTGCACCGAGATCACCCTGAACACCAAGGCCAATGAAGAAATCGCCGTGTGCAACCTGGGTTCCGTGAACCTGGCCCAGCACATCGTCGACGGCAAGCTCGACCATGACAAACTGGCGAAAACCGTCAAAACCGCCATTCGCATGCTCGATAACGTCATCGACATCAACTACTACTCCGTGGACAGCGCGCGCAACTCCAACCTGCGCCACCGCCCGATCGGCCTGGGCCTGATGGGCTTCCAGGACGCCCTGTACCGTCAGCGCCTGGCCTACGGCTCGGACGAAGCGGTGCAGTTTGCCGACCTGTCCATGGAAGCGATCAGCTACCACGCGATCAAGGCCTCCTGCGAGCTGGCCAAAGAACGCGGCCGCTACGCCACCTTCGAAGGCTCACTGTGGAGCCAGGGCATCATGCCCATCGACTCCATCCAGAAGCTGGCCGAAGAGCGCGGCGAGAAGTACATCGAAATGGACCTGAGCCAGACCCTGGACTGGGACAGCCTGCGCGAGGAAGTGAAGGCCAACGGCATGCGTAACTCCAACGTCATGGCCATCGCCCCGACCGCCACCATCGCCAACATCACCGGCGTGAGCCAGTCCATCGAACCCACGTATCAGAACCTGTACGTGAAATCGAACCTGTCCGGCGAATTCACCGTGGTGAACCCCTACCTGGTGCACGACCTGAAAGCGCGCGGCCTGTGGGACAACGTGATGGTCAACGACCTGAAATACTACGAAGGCACCGTACAGCCCATCGACCGTGTACCGGACGACCTGAAAGCGCTGTACGCCACCGCCTTTGAAGTGGAACCCAAGTGGATCGTGGACGCCGCCAGCCGCCGCCAGAAGTGGATCGACCAGGCCCAGAGCCTGAACCTCTACATCGCCGGCGCCAACGGCAAAAAGCTGGACATCACCTACCGCATGGCATGGTTCCGTGGCCTGAAAACCACCTACTACCTGCGTGCCCTGGCCGCCAGCACCACCGAAAAATCCACCATCACCACCGGCACGCACAACGCCGTGTCCTCCAGTGGCGGCGGCGTAGCAGCCGCCAGCGCCGCAGGTGCCAGTGCAGCAGCCCCCGCCACCAATGGCGAAGCCGCACCAGTACCCAAGGCCTGCTCCCTGGACGACCCAGACTGCGAAGCCTGCCAGTAACGGCAATGACCGACGCAGGGTTTGGGACCGACCGATACTCGCTCCCAAACCCCGCGTAGGGCGGATAAGGCCAAAGGCCGCATCCGCCGTAACCCAAACTCAACGCGCCACCAAACCGTGACGCAAAACCAAACAACAGAGGAAAGCGCCATGCTAAGTTGGGACGATTTCGACGCCGCCGAAGAAACCCCGCAGAAAGCCAAACCGGCCCCGCAACCCGCGCGCGCCCCGGAACCCGAGCCCAAGGTCCAGGAACCGGCCGCCAGCTACGACAGCGCCCCCGCCCAGGCCGCGGCCGCCGCCGAAGCCACCCAGAGCAACGGCAACGTCTCCGACGCCGTCGCCGAGGCTCGCGAATCCCTCGAACACCTCGACGTCGCCCCCGGCCTCGAAGAACTCGAAATGGGCGCCTCGCGCATCGAAGTTGACGACAAAATGATGATCAACTGCCGCGCCGACCTCAACCAGCTCGTACCCTTCAAATACGACTGGGCTTGGCAGAAATACCTGGACGGCTGCGCCAACCACTGGATGCCCCAGGAAGTGAACATGACCGCGGACATTTCCCTGTGGAAAAGCCGCGACGGCCTGACCGACGACGAGCGTCGCATCATCATGCGCAGCCTGGGCTACTTTTCCACTGCCGACTCCCTGGTCGCCAACAACCTGGTGCTGGCCATCTACCGGCTGATCACCAACCCGGAGTGCCGCCAGTACATCCTGCGTCAGGCGTTTGAAGAAGCCATTCACACCCACGCCTACCAGTACTGCATCGAATCCCTGGGCATGGACGAAGCGGAAGTGTTCAACATGTACCGCGAGCTGCCCTCCGTGGCCGCCAAGGCCGCCTGGAGCCTCAAGCACACCCAGACCCTGGGCGACCCCACCTTCAACACCGGCACCCCGGAAGCCGACCAGGAACTGCTGCGCAACCTGGTGGCCTTCTACGCCGTCACCGAAGGCATCTTCTTCTACTGCGGCTTCAGCCAGATCCTGTCCATGGGCCGCCGCAACAAGATGACCGGCGTGGCCGAGCAGTTCCAGTACAT
>NZ_DFTP01000056.1:20068-20215 GCF_002381585.1 Marinimicrobium sp. UBA4209 | reverse complement strand
GATTTGCCCACATTGGGGCGACCCACAATGGCCACATAGCCGCAACGTTGTTTTGAATCTGTCATGGCCTAACCCTTGCGCTTCGGTTTGAGGGTGATTTTCTGCAGTTTTTCCAGCATTTCCGCCGCCGCCTGTTTTTCGGCCACT
>NZ_DFTP01000056.1:18777-19883 GCF_002381585.1 Marinimicrobium sp. UBA4209 | reverse complement strand
TTTGGCGTCTTTGGCAGGCTGAGCCAGGGAAAGTGCCTGAAGGCGGGACTGGTACCAGGCATTGACCCGCTCGGCACAGACCTGAAAACCGGACTCCAGATAGATGGCCCCGATCAAGGCTTCCACCGTATCGGCGAGAATCGACTCGCGGCGGTGACCACCGCTTTTCATTTCCCCCTCGCCCAAACGCAGGCATTCGCCGAGCTCAAACTCGCGCGCCAACATGGCCAGGGTTTCCCCTTTGACCATCTGGGAGCGCAGACGGCTCAACTGCCCTTCCCTTGCCTCAGGAAACTGCTGGTAAAGCGCCTCACCGATGATGAAGTTGAGGATGGAGTCGCCCAGAAATTCCAGGCGCTCGTTATTGCGGGCACCGTGACTGCGATGGGTCAGTGCCAGGTCAAGCTGGGCGGGGTCACGAAACTCGTAACCCAGGCGGGCCTGCAAGCGTTGTTTGAGAAGGTCGGACACTAATTACCACTGTTGCTTTCTAGGGGTTTACAGCACCGCTCGGGGGCGGAGCTGTCGAGCTGATTATTGAAGGTGAATACCAGCTCAATGTTATGGATGAAGGGAATCCGCTCTTCGTAGGCGATGGTGATCAACACCTTACTGGCGCGCTTATCAATATCAATATTGCGCCGGCCTTCGGTACGGACATTGTTGACCGTATAGAATTTGGTGAGCTGGGCGCGAATGTCCGACGGGCTCATGCTGAACAGGTCATTGTTATTCCTGGCCAACGACTTGAGGGCCGAGGTAATGTATCGGTTCTCGGCGTAAACCGGCACCACCTTGAAAGCGGTGAACAGCACGGCCACAGCGACCAGCACCACAAATACGAACCCAAGGGTAGAAATGCCGCGTTGAGATTGTCGAAATTGCATGCGTACGCCCTCTTTGATGAACGCCTAACGGTTAATGGATGGCGCCGGCGCGCTCGAAGCTCGGCACACTGAACAGGGAATCCCAGTGCATCCAGATGGCGAACGCCTTACCCACAATGGCATCCTCCGATACAAAACTCAGGTCCGGGCCATTCCCGGGGTTGAGTTCGTTCCAGCCCCGACTGTCGTGACTGCCATCGCGGTTATCGCCCATCATGA
>NZ_DFTP01000056.1:16220-18708 GCF_002381585.1 Marinimicrobium sp. UBA4209 | reverse complement strand
TATCGCCCATCATGAAGTAGTGCCCCTCGGGCACGACCCAGGAACCGTACCGACTGTAGCGGCTGGGCTCCAGGTGCTTGCGCACAGTATAGGTGTTATCACCCAGAGTTTCCCGGACCACTCGATAGGCCGGACGGGCGGAGCGATTGACTTCAACGACATCTTCTTCCACCGGCTCTCCGTTGATGGTCAGCTGGTGGTCAATATAGGTCACCGTATCCCCGGGCAACCCGATGACCCGCTTGATGAAATAAGTCTCGGGCTGGTGGGGCGGGAAAAACACCATCACTTCACCACGCTCGGGTTTATTGACCGGAATCACTTCGTTGTTCAGCACCGGCAACCGGATACCGTAGGTGAACTTGTTCACCACGATAAAATCACCCACTTCCAGGGTGGGCTCCATAGAACCCGAGGGAATCTGAAACGGCTCTGCAATAAATGAGCGCAACACAAACACCAGGGCCAACACCGGGAAGAAGGATTTGGAGTATTCGACCCACACCGGCTCCTTGCCCGCCGCCTCCAGCGCTTGCTGATAGGCCTCTTTCTGATGTTTGTCCGCCAGGTTGGCGCGCTCAAACTGTTTGTCCACCGCGTCAAGTTTCTGCTTGCGCGGCTTGGCCAGAACCAGGGAGTCATACAACCAGACCAACCCCGTAACGAACACTGCCAGGGTCAGAATCAGGGGTAAGTTAATGCTGCTCATAAGCGTTCCATGATTATGGTTATCAGTTATCAACCTTCAGTACGGCGAGGAAGGCGTCCTGGGGAATCTCCACCCGGCCGACCTGCTTCATCCGCTTTTTACCGGCTTTCTGCTTTTCCAGCAGCTTTTTCTTGCGCGAGGCGTCGCCGCCGTAACACTTCGCGGTCACGTTCTTGCGCAGGGCTTTGACCGTGGAGCGGGCAATCACATTGCCACCGATGGCCGCCTGAATGGCGACATCAAACATCTGCCGGGGAATCAGTTCTTTCATTTTCTCAACCAGCGAGCGACCAATGCTCTGGGAGTGATCCCGGTGCACGATCAACGCCAGGGCATCGACCTTATCACCGTTGATCAGCACATCCAGGCGCACCAGGTTGGCCGGTTCAAACCGGTCGAAGCTGTAGTCCAGCGAGGCGAAGCCGCGACTGGCGGACTTCAGCCGATCGAAGAAATCCATCACCACTTCGTTCATCGGCATGTCGTAGCGCAGCGTGACCTGAGTGCCGGTGTACTGCATGTCTTTCTGCATGCCGCGTTTTTCACTGCACAGGGTGATCACATTGCCGAGATACTCCTGGGGCACCAGAATGTTGGCCTCGACAATCGGCTCGCGCATTTCTTCGATCTCGCCCGGATCGGGCAGGTTCGAGGGGCTGGACACATACAGCGTCTCGCCCTTGGTGGTGATCACTTCATACACCACGGTCGGCGCGGTGGTGATCAGGTCCAGGTCGTATTCCCGTTCCAGTCGCTCCTGGATGATTTCCATGTGCAGCATCCCGAGGAAGCCGCAGCGGAAACCAAAACCCAGGGCATCGGAGCTTTCCGGTTCGAAAAACAGGGAGGCATCGTTCAGCGTCAGTTTGGACAGGGCCTCGCGGAAATCCTCAAAGTCATCGGCATCGACCGGGAACATGCCCGCATACACTTGCGGCTTGACCTTCTTGAAACCCGGCAACGCGGGCGTTTCCGGCGTATTGGCGTGGGTCAGGGTGTCCCCCACCGGCGCGCCCAGAATGTCCTTGATACCGGCAATCACAAATCCCACTTCGCCGGCCTTGAGTTCCTTGAGCTTGGTCAGCTTGGGATTGAACACGCCGACGCTGTCCACCACGTGGGACTTGCCGATGGACTTGGTGATGATTTTGTCTTTGACCTTGAGGGTGCCCTGCTTGACCCGCACCAGCGAGACCACGCCCATGTATTTGTCGAACCAGGAGTCAATGATCAGCGCCTGCAGCGGGGCGTCCACATCCCCTTCCGGCGGCGGTACCAGCCGCACCAGTTCTTCCAGAACATCCTCGATGCCCACGCCGGACTTGGCGCTGCAGCGCACCGCTTCGGTGGCCTCGATCCCGATGATGTCTTCAATTTCCTGGGCCACGCGCTCGGGCTCGGCCTGGGGCAGATCCATCTTGTTCAATACCGGAATCACTTCCAGCCCCTGCTCGATGGCGGTGTAGCAGTTGGCCACGGACTGGGCTTCCACCCCCTGACCGGCATCCACCACCAGCAGCGCCCCTTCACAGGCAAACAGGGAGCGGGAGACTTCGTAGGAAAAGTCCACATGCCCCGGGGTGTCAATAAAGTTGAGCTGGTAGGTTTTGCCATCACGGGCTTTATAGCTCAGGGTCACGCTCTGAGCCTTGATGGTGATGCCCCGCTCGCGCTCCAGGTCCATGGAGTCGAGCACCTGCTCGGCCATCTCCCGATCGGTCAGACCGCCGCAGACCTGGATGAAGCGGTCGGCGATGGTGGATTTACCGTGGTCAATGT
>NZ_DFTP01000056.1:10465-16166 GCF_002381585.1 Marinimicrobium sp. UBA4209 | reverse complement strand
GTCACTGGGCGTCAAATTCTTAGGTTGGTGCGGTTGGCAAAACGGCGGGAGGGGCCGGGTGCCCGTTGGGGGCACTACCGGAGCCCGATGGAGCCGCCGGACAAAGGCGGCCAGTTTAGCGTATTTGGCTGACCCCGGCTATGGGGAGCCCGGCCAGCCAGCCCGTCCCTGGGCCGGTTTGTACAGGGCTACTCAATCCGCAGGGTGGTAAACGCCGGCTGCCCATCGCGCAGGAAGCGCACGGCGACCGGCTTGTCTTTGGGCAGATCGCTGACCAGAGCCCGATAGCGGCTCACCGAGTCCACACTGTCATAACCCAGCTGCGTAATAATATCGCCGGGACGCAAGCCGGCACCGGCGGCGGCACTACCGCGAGTTACGCGGGTCACCAGCACCCCGGTCTCCTGGGCATCGGAGGGTAACGCCTCCACCATCAGGCCGAGGGGGTCTCCCGTGGGGGCGGCATCCGGGCCGCTGTCGGCCACCTGACCGTCCCGGTCCGGCAACAGGCCGATTTCCACATCAATGGTGCGCTCATCGCCCCGTCTCATCACCACCACGGGCACTTCCGAGCCGGGCTCGGTACGCCCCACCAGCGGGGGCAGATCTCCGGACTCACCGATGGTGCGACCGTCAAATTTGAGAATGATATCGCCCACTTCCAGGCCGGAGCGGGCCGCCGGACCCTCGGGATCCATATTGGAAATCAGGGCCCCGGTGGCCCGGCGCAGGCCAAAGGACTGGGCCAGGTCCCGATTCACGCCCTGGATTACCACGCCGAGCCAACCGCGTTCCACCCGGCCTTTGTCTTTCAACTGAGCCACCACTTCTTTGGCCAGCCCCGCCGGAATGGCGAACGACAGGCCGATGGAGCCACCGGAGCGGGTGTAAATCTGGGAGTTGATACCCACCACTTCGCCGTCGAGGTTGAACAGCGGACCGCCGGAGTTACCCGGATTGATCGCCACGTCCGTCTGAATGAACGGTACATAGGTATCGTTGTTCGGGCCGGGTATGCTGCGACCAATGGCACTGATGATCCCGGAGCTGACCGAGTAATCCAGACCAAAGGGCGAGCCGATGGCCAGCACCCATTCCCCGACCTTGACACTATCGGAGTCCGCAAAGCGCAGATACGGCAAATCGTCGGCATCCACCTTCAACAGGGCGAGATCAGACCGGGCGTCCGTACCGATCACCTCGGCGGTATACTCTCGCCGGTCGATCAGGCGCACGTAGATATTGTCAGCGTTTTCGATGACGTGATAGTTGGTCAGAATGTAACCATCTTCAGAGATCACAAACCCGGATCCCATGGAACGCACATCCCGCTCCTGGGGCATGCGCCGTTCAAAAAATTCCCGGAACATATCCGGAATGTCTTCCTGATAGGGAATCCGGTTCCCGGTTTCTACGCGGCCCTGAGTCGTAATTTTGACCACGGCGGGAGAATGCGCTTCCACCAGCTCGGTGAAATCCGGCAGGTCGCGCGCCTGTGCCGGCAATGCCAGCGCGAACAGGCAGAACAGACTCATCAGATAAACCGCCAGCGGCGAACGGGACACCTTCGTATGGGGCATGAACCATTCCTCTCAAGTCAATAACGGTAAGTTCAATGGATAGCGCCAGCTTTGACTGAAGCTGGCATCATAAATTCCATGGGTCGTTAAATTGATTTGTCAGGATCGACAATGAGGGCGGATATCGAAAGGTCAAGGGCAACTGAGAGGGGTCAATCTGTCCGGGCAGACAGGCGCTCGTCCCGGCGCTCGAGACGGACCGTAACCCGCCGGTTTTCGGCCCGACCTTCCGGGTCGCGATTCGAACCAACCGGATAGCGCTCTCCGTGCCAGCGGGTGATGATTTTTTGCTCGGGAACGCCTCGCTCAACCAGATACTGGGTAACCATTTCCGCCCGTTCCCGGGACAGCTCGAGATTTTCGGCTCTGAGTCCGAGGCCATCCGTATGACCATCCACGTAGAAATGGGTTACCCGATCATCCGCCGAGGCGTACAGCGCGATGCGGTCCAGCTTTTCCAGCTCGGACTCGGGAAGGTCGACATAACCGGCGGGAAAGTACAGGGCATTGCGCTGCACCTGATCAAAGTTGACCGGTAACAATCCGGACAGACAGTCGTTAAATCCATCCATACCCGCGCGGAATCCCACCGGCTCGAGCACAATTTCCGCCATTTGCTCGCGTCCATCCCAGGGGGCATAAGAAATGATCAGGCGTCGCCCGGTGCGCAACTCCGCCGCCAGCCGCTGGGAGCGCTGCCAGTCCACAACCAGAGGCTGGGCGCCGGACTGCACCGATACCGCATCCAACGCCTCGGGCTGAGCGGTCTCGCGCCACTCGGGGTGCTCGGAGCGGATCTGAGCCTCACCGTTTGCCAGATGCCGGTTGGCCTGCTGCAACACAAACCGCTGCGCCTCGCCCGCCCGACGGGTAAATACCGCGCTGCCAAACCGGGGAATAGGCTGAACCAGACGACACTCGAACACGGACGCGTCCAAGTGCCAGCTTGCGTCGGCAACCGGACCGCGAAACTGCTCGGCTCGCGCCCCAACCACCAGCACGCATGCCGACAGCAGACACCATAGCGGTACCCACCGGACGTTATTGCGGTACTGCGGCACAACACGGGGCCCTGAAGGCGTCATCATGGGTTATCGCTCATCGGCTGTCTCACACTCATACCGTCTCTATCGGCACCGGATGGCTGCGCTTTAACGGCAATTTTGGTAGCATGCCCGCTCTTTAGCCCGATTCCAGCCCAACGACGGTGTCCATGACTCAGCAACTGACCCTTACCCGCCCCGACGACTGGCACATCCACCTGCGCGATGGCGATGCCCTGCCGCGAACCGTGGGTGATGCGGCTGCGCAGTTCCAGCGCGCCATTGTCATGCCCAATCTGGTGCCGCCGGTCACCACGGCCGAAGCCGCCGTGGCGTATCGGGATCGCATCCTGGCCGCCCGACCGGCCGGCAGCCAATTTGAGCCCCTGATGGTGCTGTACCTCACCGACAACACGACCCCGGAAGACATTCGCGCTGCCAAGGCCGCCGGCGTGGTCGCGTGCAAGCTCTACCCGGCGGGCGCCACCACCAACTCCGACTCCGGTGTGACCGACATTGACGGGCTCTACCCGGTGCTGGAGACCATGGAGAAAGAGGGGCTGCGGTTTCTGTTACACGGTGAAGTGACCGACTCCGACATCGATATTTTTGATCGTGAGCGGATCTTTCTGGAGCGCACCTTCAGCCGCCTGGTCGCCGACTTTCCGGCGCTGCACACGGTGCTGGAGCACATCACCACGGCCGACTCGGTCGATTTTGTCCGCCAGGCCGGCGATCGCGTCGCCGCCACGATTACCGCCCACCACCTGCGCTACAACCGCAACCATATGTTGGTGGGCGGCATTCGGCCACACTATTATTGCCTGCCGATTCTCAAGCGCAACCGCCACCAGCAGGCGCTGATTGAAGCGGCCACCAGCGGCAGCCCCAAGTTCTTTCTGGGCACCGACTCGGCACCTCACGCCAAGGGCCGCAAGGAAGCCGACTGCGGCTGTGCGGGTTGCTACACCGCCTATTCGGCGATTGAGCTCTACGCCGAGGTGTTTGAAGACGCCGGAGCGCTGGACAAACTCGAAGCATTTGCCAGCCATTTCGGGCCGGATTTCTACGGTCTGCCCCGGAATACCGACACCGTCACCCTGACCCGGACCGAGTGGCAACTGCCACCATCGCTGCCCATGGCGGACACCGAAGTGGTGCCACTGGGTGCCGGCGACGCGCTGCGCTGGAAACTGACGACCACTGGGACTGAGGGGGCGGCGTGAATCAACCGGAAGCCGCCAAAGACCCGAATTCACCCATGGCGAGCCGCTTTCGCGGCTATCTGCCGGTCGTCATTGACGTCGAGACCGGGGGCTTCAACGCCGCCACCGACGCTCTGCTGGAAATTGCCGCCGTCACCCTCACTATGGACGAGGACGGCACGCTGCGCCCGGACGAGACCTTCGACTTCCACGTCGACCCCTTTGAAGGCGCGAATATCGAGCAATCGGCCCTGGATTTCACCGGCATCGACCTGGAGAGCCCGGACCGCCCCGCCGAACCGGAATCCATGGTGATGCCGGACCTGATGAAGGCGATACGCCGCGCGGTACGCGCCCATGGCTGCACCCGGGCGGTGATGGTGGCGCATAACGCCCATTTCGACCTGGGGTTTGTCAATGCCGCTGTGGCGCGCTGCAACATCAAGCGCAACCCCTTCCACCCCTTTTCCTGCTTTGATACCGCGACCCTGGCCGGGCTGGCCTGCGGACAGACCGTGCTCGCCAAGGCCTGCCGGGTAGCCGGTATAGAGTTCAGCAACAGCGCGGCACACAGCGCCGGTTACGACGCCGAGAAGACCGCCGAGCTGTTCTGCTATATCGTCAACCAGTGGAAGCAATTGGGGGGCTGGACCCCGCCCATGCCGGGCGAGACCGAGGATTCTGAACCAGTGTAGGCGGCCCCAGGGCCGCTTATTTCTCCTGTGCTGACCGCTTCGGGTGGCCACTATTGCGCTGACGGCGCTCCTCTTCCTTGCGCTTGCGGGACTCATGGCTCGCCTTGACCCATTCATCCGACCGTCTCTGCCACTGCTTGTCATTCGGCATGGTGTTCATCTCCTGTCATAGTGGGGAACTTTTGCCCCCATGGTAATCCAAATTCGTCGCTAACCCCATGACCCCGGGGGAAAAATTATCTCTGTAAAAACGTTTCTCCGATTGCTATGCTTAGCGTTTAACACTAAAAACAATCAAGGTATCGAATTCGAACCACAGCAGGAGCCACTATGACGACCCCTCAGCAGAAAATTTTTGTCGTTGTCGATCCCAACGACGAGCAGCACATCGCCCTGGAGCGCGTGGCGGTAACCGCCAAGCTGCTTGATGT
The DNA here is from genome assembly GCF_002381585.1 of Marinimicrobium sp. UBA4209. Classification (NCBI taxonomy): domain Bacteria; kingdom Pseudomonadati; phylum Pseudomonadota; class Gammaproteobacteria; order Cellvibrionales; family Cellvibrionaceae; genus Marinimicrobium; species Marinimicrobium sp. UBA4209. Next base: position 11,212 of record NZ_DFTP01000056.1, on the reverse strand, counting down.
AAAACCCTACGTCTATGTGTTCGTCGCCGTTGACGGTGACGCGGTGGATACCCGGGCCAGTAACGACAAGCTGTTCCGCGACCAGCGCTGGTTCGATGCCATGATCAAGAAGCCTCTGGAAGATGCCGGCATTGAGTACCTGATCGAAGTGTCCTGGTCCAGCGAGTGGCAGGCCTCCATCATGCAGTCCGCCAAGCGCTTCAGTGCCGACCTGATTTACCTGCCGGTACACGCCAAGGTGAACTACACCCGCTTCACCTTTACCGAATCCAAGTGGGAGCTGCTCAAAGGGGCGCCCTGCCCTGTGGTCCTGATCCGTCCGGGCGCCAAAGAAGCCCGCAAGGTCATTCTGGCAGCGGTCAACTTCCAGGCGCAGCGTGAGGTACAGCGCGAGCTGAACAAAATCATTCTGGAGCAGGCCCGTCATTACGCCCAGCTCTACAATGCCGAGCTGCACGTTGTGAATGCTTACCTGGATTCCATGAACTACCCGGATCGCGGCCGCCTGGTGCGTGAAACCGGTCTGGAGCAGGATCGTATTCACGTGAACAACGGCTATACATCGGAAGTGGTTGCCGAGGTGGCGGATGAGATCAATGCCGACCTGGTGGTGATGGGTACCCTGGGGCAGAACGGTATGACCACTTCACGTCGTGGTAACACCGCCGAGCGTCTGATTGCGGGGTTGGATGACGATGTGATGGTGATTAACCACGAGTAAGGTTTAAGGCCACGTATAGTTACGGC
>NZ_DFTP01000056.1:7211-10407 GCF_002381585.1 Marinimicrobium sp. UBA4209 | reverse complement strand
CCGCCCTACGCCAACTGCCGTGCTATTCGTAGGGCGGATAAGCGCGAAGCGCGCATCCGCCGTGACAATCCCCCTACCGACGCAACGCGTCCAACTCCTCCCGAAACCACACCATCCATTCGAGAAACGCCCTCTGAACCTGCATGGCCGTCAGGGGACTGTTGCGTTCATTCAATGAGCGATCGATCGGCTGCCGGCTGGTCATGGTGGCCACCAGATCGCCGGATACACTGTCGTACAGATCGAGCGTCAGCAACATCACAATGGTGCCACGCGGCGCCCCGGAACCTTCCTCCGGCGCCTGAACCGCCTGGCGCAGCTGCCCTCGCACCTCCAGCACACTCGGCCCGGGATCCATGGCGAGAGCATAATCTCCGCGCATCACCAGGGTATGCACCAGGGACTCGGTATAGGTCTGACGGAAAAACTGGCGATCGTTGCTATTCAGGTCTTTGAGCGGTAACTCCCGGCCGGCCGGGCGCCACTGATCCAGGTTCAGCGCCGGCACCCGCAGGGAGTTGTAGCCGCTGAAATCCACCCCCGGCACCACAAACACACCGTCCAGTGCGGGGTCATCCAGGGTGGCCACCAGGGCGTCGTCGTCACCCGTCGACCCGGCGCGCTCACGCTCCTCGGATTCCGGCGTACTGGCGCAGCCCGCCATCAGCAGGCTTACGGCCAGTAAGCCAAGCCAGCAAAAACCACCGGAAATACGACGCTGCATAACCCGCCTCTTCTGATCAGTCTACAAAGACCCGGGCATTGCGGAACATACGCAACCAGGGGCCATCATCGCCCCAACTGTCCGGGTGCCAGGAATTGGTCACCGAGCGGTAAACCCGCTCCGGGTGCGGCATCATGATGGTGACCCGGCCATCGCGACTGGTCACCCCGGTGATGCCTTTCGGCGATCCATTCGGGTTGGCCGGGTAGCGCTCGGTCACCGCCAGGTGATTGTCGAGATAACGCAGGGATACCAGGCCACTGGTGTCACACTGTGACAACTGATCGGCGGAAAATTCCGCCCGACCCTCGCCGTGGGCCACCGCCACCGGCAGATGAGAACCGGCCATGCCCTTGAGCAACACCGACGGCGATTCGTCGATACGGACCAGGCTGACACGGGCCTCGAACTGTTCGGAGCGGTTGCGCACAAAGTGCGGCCAGTGCTCAGTCCCCGGTATCAGGGACTTGAGGTTGGACATCATCTGACAGCCGTTGCACACGCCGAGACTGAAGGTGTCCGCCCGGTCAAAGAAGGCGGCAAACTGATCCCGGGCGCGGGGATTGAACAGAATGGTTTTAGCCCAGCCCTCACCGGCACCCAGCACATCACCGTAGGAGAAACCACCACAGGCCACCAGCCCTTTGAACTCCTCCAGCGAACGACGGCCGGAGAGAATATCGCTCATATGCACGTCCACCGCCTGGAAACCGGCGCGATCAAACGCGGCCGCCATTTCCACCTGACCGTTGACGCCCTGCTCGCGCAGCACGGCAATCGCCGGGCGGGCACCGGTCTGAATATAGGGCGCGGCAATGTCCTCGGCGGGATCAAAGGTCAGCTCGGCGCTCAGGCCCGGATCATCGCTCAGCAGTTGTTCAAACTCCTGGCGGGCGCACTCGGGGTTATCCCGCAGGGCCTGCATGCGGTAGCTGGTTTCCGCCCAGAGGGTTTGCAGAATGGCCCGGGACTGATCAAAGATCAGCTCGCCGTCGGCTTTGAGGTGCACCCAATCTTCATCATTAGGCTGGCCGATGACGCTGGCGGGTACCCCGGCCTGCTCAAAGCGGGCGAGCACCGTATCGCGGTCTTCGCGCCGGACCTGCAATACCGCACCCGGCTCTTCACTGAACAGCGCCGCCAGAGCGTCGTCACCCAGCCCGGTCAGGTCGGCGTCCAGGCCGCAGTGGCCGGCAAAGGCCATCTCCACCAGGGTCGCAAACAGACCGCCATCACTGCGGTCGTGATAGGCCAACAGCTGCTCCTCGGCCAGACTGGCCTGAACCGCGTTGAAAAAGCCTTTCAACTGGTCGGCGCTGTCCAGGTCCGGGGACTGTTCACCCATCTGGTTATAAACCTGTGCCAGAATGGAACCGCCCAGGCGATTTTTGCCGTTACCCAGATCCACCAGAATCAGGTCGGTGTCACCTTTATCCAGATGCAATTGCGGGGTGACCGTCTGGCGGACATCCAGCACGGGGGAGAACGCCGAGATCACCAGCGACAGCGGCGCGGTCACAGCCTTTTCCTGACCCTCGTCCTGCCAGGCGGTGCGCATGGACATGGAGTCCTTGCCAACCGGAATGGTGATGCCCAGAGCCGGGCACAACTCCATACCCACCGCCTCGACGGTGCGGTAGAGTTTTTCGTCCTCGCCCTTGTGGCCCGCCGCGCACATCCAGTTGGCGGACAGCTTGATGTCCGACAGCTTCTCGATGCGGGTCGCGGCAATGTTGGTAATGGCTTCGGCAATAGCCAGCCGACCCGAGGCCGGCGCGTCCAGCAGCGCCACCGGCGTGCGCTCGCCCATGCTCATGGCTTCGCCCCGGTAGCTGTCGTAACTGACCGTGGTCACCGCGCAGTCCGCCACCGGCACCTGCCAGGGGCCGACCATCTGGTCGCGGGTGACCATACCGGTGATGCTGCGGTCGCCGATGGTGATCAGNNTGCCAGGGGCCGACCATCTGGTCCCGAGCTACCATGCCGGTGACCGAGCGATCACCAATGGTGATCAGGAAGTTCTTGCTGGCCACCGCCGGGTGCTTGAGCACCCGCTCGGCGGCTTCATTGAGGTCCAGCTCGGCGGTGCCAAAACTCTGGGTGGCCGCCTGATAGCGCTCGGCGCTGCGGTGCATTTTGGGCGGTTTGCCAAACAGCACGGACATGGGCAGATCCACCGGCTTGGCATCGAAGTGCTTGTCGTTCACCAGCAGGTGCTTCTCGCTGGTCGCCTCACCCACCACGGCATAGGGGCAGCGCTCGCGCTGGCAGAGGGCTTCAAAGCGCTCCAGATCTTCGGGCTGAATGGCGAGTACGTAGCGCTCCTGGGATTCATTACACCAGATTGCCAGAGGGCTCATGCCCGGCTCGTCATTGGGGACATTGCGCAGCTCAAAGGCGCCACCGCAGCCACCGTCTTTCACCAGTTCGGGGAAGGCGTTGGACAGACCGCCGGCACCCACATCGTGAATA
>NZ_DFTP01000056.1:5148-7077 GCF_002381585.1 Marinimicrobium sp. UBA4209 | reverse complement strand
TTATCGGCCCCTAGCTGCCAGCAGCGGTCAATCACTTCCTGACAGCGACGCTCGATTTCCGGGTTCTGCCGCTGCACCGAGGCGAAGTCCAGATCCTCCGTGGAGCTACCCGAATCCATAGAGGAAGCAGCACCACCACCCAGGCCGATCAACATGGCCGGGCCACCGAGCACCACCAGTTTGGCGCCCGCCGTAAACGGCGGCTTGTCGACGTGTTCGGTTTTGATGTTGCCGTAACCACCGGCCAGCATGATCGGCTTGTGGTAGCCGCGACGCTCGCCGTCAAAGTCGTCCTCGAAGGTCCGGAAGTAACCATTGATGTTGGGACGGCCAAATTCGTTGTTAAAGGCGGCCCCACCAATCGGGCCCTCCAGCATGATGTCCAGGGGGCTGGCGATACGGCCGGGGCGACCGTAGCTCTGTTCCCAGGGCTGCTCAAAATCGGGGATCTGCAGGTTGGAGACGGTAAACCCGTTCAGGCCCACCTTGGGCTTGGAACCCCGGCCCACGGCGCCTTCGTCCCGGATTTCACCACCGGCACCGGTACCCGCTCCCGGGAAGGGGGCAATGGCCGTGGGGTGATTGTGAGTCTCCACCTTCATCAACAGGTTGATCGGCTCCTGATGGAAGCCATAAGTCTGGGAATCCGGGTCCGGATAGAAGCGCCCGGCTTCCGGCCCCTCCACCACCGCCGCGTTATCGGCGTAGGCGGACAGCACCTGCTCGCCGCCCTGCTCGTGGGTGTTCTTGATCATCTTGAACAGGCTGCGCGGTTGATCTTCGCCGTCCAGGGTCCAGGAAGCGTTGAAAATCTTGTGGCGGCAATGCTCGGAGTTCGCCTGGGCAAACATCATCAGCTCGACATCCACCGGATTGCGGCCCAGGCCCTGGAAGCTCTCCACCAGGTAATCGATCTCATCGTCCGCCAGGGCCAGGCCCAGCTCCCGGTTGGCCACCACCAGCGCCTCGCGGCCACCGGAGAGGATATCCACGCTGGTTTGCGGCGCTGGCTCCTGCTTCTGGAACAGACGGCTGGCCTGCTCCAGCTCCGACATCACGGTTTCCACCATCCGATCGTGCAGCAGCTCGGCGATGGCCGAGTGATCCGTGTCGCCAAATTCACCGTTTACATAGAACGCTGTTCCGCGCTCCAGGCGACGAACCTGAGTCAGACCGCAGTTGCGGGCGATATCCGTCGCCTTCGATGCCCAGGGCGAAATGGTGCCGGGACGGGGCACCACCAGAAACAGCTGGCCGTCGTGACCCGCCTCGGTTTCCGGTTTGGGGCCATAGGTCAGCAGTTGGGCCAACGTCTGTTGCTGGTCGTCCGACAGGGGACTGTCCAGGTCGGCAAAGTGCACATATTCGGCGCTCAGGCCAGTAATGGCGGGAACCCGGGCCTGCAGGCCGGCCAGGAGTTTTTCGGAGCGGAAAGACGAAAGTGCGGGGGCGCCGCGCAAAATCAGCATGTCGATCAGGACCTCAGAGGTTCGGAGGGTTTTGAAGAGGGCGCAATTGTACTTGAAATGTCCGCCAATGGCAGCTCTTACCGGGCGCCCACCTCGCACGCCCGACGGAACCGTTCGTCGGGAATCTGGCACCCAAGTCGACACAGTCCGCCTGATCGGCTAAAATTTGAACAGATGGCAAGCCGCATAACCCATTTTTGATCAGAAAACAAGCTAGCAGTTCACAGCCACAAGCTTTAGAATTGCGCAAATTTTGCACGGGCCAGATGGGATCTGGCGCCACATCCGACAACATCGGAGAGGAGAAGCCGTAAATGGAAGTCCGCAAAACCCCCCGCCTTATCCAGGCGGCCGCCAAACATCTTTTCAGCCTGACGATCATCAGCGTCAGTCTGCTTCTGGTCGGCAGCAAACTGCCCACCACCCTTGAGCGTGTTTACGCCTTGGGCGAATTGCGCGT
>NZ_DFTP01000056.1:4304-4982 GCF_002381585.1 Marinimicrobium sp. UBA4209 | reverse complement strand
CGGACTGAGCATCACCGAGCGTCGCCGCCAGCGCGTGCGCTTCAACCAACCTTATATGACCATCCGCCAGCAGGTGCTGTATAACAGCCGCAAGCCGGCGCCCCGTTCGGTCGAGGACCTGATCGGCAAAGACATTCTGGTCATCGCCAACTCCTCCCACGCTGAGCGTCTTGAAGCCATCAAGACTCACTACCCGGCCCTGACCTGGCGTGAGTCCTCCTCAGTCGAAATGATCGACCTGCTGGAAAAAGTGCACAGCGGTGAAGTGGACTATGCCATTGTCGACTCCAACGCCTATGAACTGAACCGCCATACCTTCCCGCGCGCACGGGCAGCCTTTGACCTGGGCGCACCTCAGGAGCTGGCCTGGGCCTTTCCCCGCAGTCGGGATGAAAGCCTGTACCAGGCGGCCGAGGAATATCTGGACCGAATCAAACAGGACGGCACCCTGGCGGCCATCAGCGAGCGGTTCTACGACCACATTGATGAAGTCACCACCGGCGGTGCCCTGCTGTTCTCCTACCGACTGGAAAAGCGCCTGCCCCAGTGGCAGACCCTGCTGCAGGAAGCCGCCGACGAATTTGACCTGGACTGGCAGCTGCTTGCCGCCATCAGCTACCAGGAAAGCCACTGGAACCCCGACGCCCGCTCCCGCACCGGCGTGCGCGGGCTGATGAT
>NZ_DFTP01000056.1:412-4235 GCF_002381585.1 Marinimicrobium sp. UBA4209 | reverse complement strand
TGCGCGGGCTGATGATGCTGACCATGGCCGCCGCCAGCGACATGGGCATCGATAACCGGATCGACCCCAAGCAGAGCATTCACGGCGGGGCCAAATACTTCCGCAACCTGTACGATCGCCTGCCCGAGCGCATCCAGGGTGAAGACCGCACCTGGCTGGCACTGGCGGCCTACAACGTGGGCATGGGGCACCTGGAAGACGCCCGCAAGATTANNTTACCCAAGCACTGGGCGGCGACCCGGACCGCTGGGTGGATGTGCGCGAACACCTGCCTCTGCTGGCCAAGCGTTCCTACTACAAGTACACCCGGCACGGCTACGCCCGCGGCTGGGAGCCGGTGACCTACGTGCGCAACATCCGCAACTTCTACAGCATCATCGCCTGGCATCAACAGCAGGAACAGCGACAGATTGCCGCGCAGGAAGCGGAAACCGAACAGCAACGCATCCAGCGTAAAGTCAGCAGTAACCGCACGCTGAATATGCCCCTGTCCGTGCTCTGACTCCATTACCACCGGTCACCAGAGCGGGCGCCATTTATGGTTTAATGGCGCCATGAACGATACCCCTCCCCCACAAGCCCCCTACCGTGTGCTGGCCGAACCCTGTCAGCACACCCTGGAAGAAAAGCGCAGCCTGTTCCACACCTACCTGTTTCCGGTTCAGGAGCGCGACCAGGCACTGGCCCATGTCGAGGTACTGCGCCAATCCCAACCCGGTGCCTCCCACTATTGCTGGGCCTATATTCTGGGCCCCGCGGACCAGCCACGCAGTCAGGCTTTCAGCGATGACGGTGAACCTTCCGGCACGGCGGGCAAACCCATGTTGCATGTGCTGACCCAGCGCGGCGCAGGCGATACCCTGGCGGTGATTGTGCGGATTTTCGGCGGCGTGAAGCTCGGCGCTGGCGGGTTGGTGCGCGCTTACGGCGGCGCGGTATCCCAGGCGCTGGATCTCGCCCGGTGGCGAGAGATCACCCCGAGCACCGAGATCAGCATTACCGTGGACTTCGCTCTGGAGGAGCGGATTCGACACTGTGCCCAACAGCGCGGGCTGGTGGTCATTGACGTCGACTACCAACAACAGGTCCGCCTGACCCTCGCCGTGCCCCAGGCCGAGGTGGGAGCGTTACAGGACGAGGTTCAGCAGCTGACCAGCGGCCAATTTCAGTGGCAACCATAGTCGGCACGGGGAGCGGTTTCATGCCGCGCCCCGGCCAACTCAGGTAGATACCGCCGGCGCCGAGGACCGTATCTGCCAGACGCAAAGCGCCACCACCACAGCGATAACCAACGGCACCATGGTCAGGTTCAACACCACCCATCCCCACAGATGGAACAGCGTGCCCGCCAGCAGTGAACCGATAGCCACCAACGACAGAACGATCAGGTCATTGATCCCCTGAACCTTGCCCCGCTCGGACTCCGAGTGAGTGCCGGCCAACATCACGCTGCCACCAACAAACAGAAAGTTCCAACCGATGCCCAGCAACACCAGGGCCACCCAGAAGTGGGCAAAGCTCGCCCCCGAGGCCGCCGTTGCGCTCGACAGCAGCAGCGCCCCGGCACCGGCCATCAGCACCCGGTAAAGCCCCAACCGGGCGATCAGACTTCCGGTGAAGAACGAGGGCACGAACATACCGAGCACGTGCCACTGCATGATGGTGGCGACCTGCCCCATCTCGAACCCTTTGGAGAGCATGGCCAAAGGCGTCGCGGTCATGACCAGAATCATGATCGCGTAGCCGACCGCGCTGGCCAGCACAGCCACCTGAAAGCGACCCTGCCCGGCAATGTCCCTCATGGGCCGCATCACATCGTCGGCCTGGGGCTCACCCTGAGGTGGCACGCGCAATAGGGCCAATAACAGGCTCGCCAACACCGCGAGAAACGCCATCACCAAATAGGGCCCACCATCGGGTACCAAGGTCAGCCACTCATAGTTGGCGCTGGCATTCCACGGGCCGAGAAAGGCCGCCGCGACACCCCCGGCCATGACCCAGGAAATGGCGCGACTGCGAATCGCCGGACGGGCCACATCCGCCGCGGCAAACCGGTAGTACATGGCAAACCCCTGATACAGCCCCACCAGAAGGTTACCCAGGCAAAAACCGATGAAGGTGCCCTCCGCAATGGACCAGAATGACAGAAGGCTGCCCGCCAACCCGNNCCAGCAGTGCCCCTACCAGAAAGCCCGGGCGGCGCCCTACCCGCTTCATGAAGAGCGACGCCGGCAAGGTGGACACCACCGCGCCAACCATGGTCAGGGCAATCGGCAGGGTGGCCAGTGACGGAGTGTCGCTCAGCCGGCCACCGACCACGCCACTGAGCGTCATCACGGTAATGGCCGCCACCATAAACAGCGTCTGATTGACCACCAGAATCGCAATATTGAGTATTTCCCGGCGTGTTTCAGATCCTGTCACTCGTCGTTCTCCATCATTTTGAATTCCTGTTTGCCAGCATCACAATCGGGACGCGGGCAAAGATTTTTTTGACCCAAGCTGGCATCATGCGCACACAGCTTACCCGCAACCGAGAGCTTCCAATGCGCCGCCCTTACGGACCAACCCCACCGCGAGACGCCAGCATACCCCGCCTGAACCTGCGGGAGGTATGGGGTTATCTCTGGCCCTACCTCTGGGACTTCAAAGGTCGGGTGGTCCTGGCCATTACGGCATTGCTGGCCGCCAAAGGGGCAACGCTGGCCATGCCCTGGGCGCTCAAGCATATCATTGATGGTGTGGACCGAAGCCTGCAGCCCGAACTGGTACTGCCCATCGCCTTTCTGTTGATCTACGGGTTTTTGCGCTTTGGCGGGGTATTCTTCGGCGAGCTGCGGGACGCCATCTTCAGTCGGGTCACCGAGCGGGCCATGCGCCGGATCGGGCTGCGGGTGTTCGAACACCTGCACCGGTTGGAGCTGAACTTCCATCTGAGCCGACAGACCGGCGGCATCAGTCGGGATATTGAGCGCGGCACCAGTGCCATCAGTTTTCTGATGCGCTTTCTGATGTTCAATATCGTGCCGACCCTGTTTGAAATCGTCATGGTCGCCGCCATTTTTACCCTGGCGTTTTCCGTCTGGTACGCCCTGATCATTCTGGTGGCGGTGATCATCTACATCGGCTTTACCGTGGTCACCACCGAGTGGCGCACCCGCTTTGTGCGCGAGGCCAACCAGGCCGACTCCTCCACCAACACCCGAGCGGTCGACAGCCTGCTCAACTATGAAACGGTGAAGTATTTCAACAACGAGACCTTTGAGGCCCAGACCTACGACACCTTTCTGGAACAGTGGGAAAAAGCCAAACTCAAAAACCGTCTGTCGCTACTGGCTTTGAACTCCGGGCAGGCATTGATCATCGCCGCGGCCATTACCGGGATGATGATCATGGCCACCCAGTCGGTCATCGACAAAACCATGACCCTGGGTGACCTGGCCATGGTCAACGCCTATATGATCCAGCTGTTCATTCCCCTGAACTTTCTCGGTTTTGTGTATCGGGAAATGCGCCGGGCGCTGACGGATCTGGAAAACATGCTGGGCCTACTGCAACGCGAACCTGACATTGAAGATGCACCCGACGCTCGCGAACTGACGGTGCAACGAGGCGAGGTGCGGTTCAACCAGGTGTCGTTTGGCTACCACACCGATCGGCCGATTCTCAAAGGCCTGGACTTTCAAGTGCAGGCCGGGCAACGGGTCGCCATCGTCGGCGCCTCGGGCGCCGGGAAAAGCACCATAGCCCGACTGCTGTACCGGTTTTATGACATCGATGACGGTCGCATCACCATTGATGGCCAGGACATTCGCGAAGTGAC
>NZ_DFTP01000056.1:0-357 GCF_002381585.1 Marinimicrobium sp. UBA4209 | reverse complement strand
CTGGACAGCCTGCGCCGTGCCATTGCCATCGTTCCCCAGGACACGGTTCTGTTCAATACCAGCATTCGGGAGAACATCGCTTACGGTAACCCATCGGCCTCGGATGAAGCCATTGATCGGGCCATTCGCATGGCCCACCTGGACGGTTTTATTGCCGCCCTGCCCCAGGGGGATCAGACGTTGGTTGGTGAGCGGGGACTGAAGGTCTCGGGTGGCGAGAAGCAGCGCATCGCCCGGGTGCTGCTCAAGGGCGCACCGATTCTGATTTTTGACGAGGCCACCTCCGCCCTCGACTCCCGCGCGGAAGCCGCCATTGTGGCCGCCATGCGGGAAGTGTCTTCCGGGCATACCAGCCTG
>NZ_DFTP01000071.1:7185-7466 GCF_002381585.1 Marinimicrobium sp. UBA4209 | reverse complement strand
GACACATCCAGGCGATAGGGGCCGCTGCGGTAGGGCAACTCGCCGTCACTGTTCTTGTCCATCGTGCCCGCTTGTTGTCGCTTCAAAGCTGTCACGCCCCCGGCTGGCTGCAAGCCCTTTCGTCCGACAGCCAAATCGAAATTGGCCCGCGTGGATCCCACGCCTTCCTTGCTGATTTGCAAGGTCAGCGGCCAGCTACCGTCCATGGAGGGCTCAAAGGTGCCCTGGTAGAGACCGGGCTCAACCTCCTGCATGTCAGCCGGAGCCTGCATGGCGGGCAT
>NZ_DFTP01000071.1:0-7001 GCF_002381585.1 Marinimicrobium sp. UBA4209 | reverse complement strand
TGAAAGGGACCGCTTTGGTAGGCGGCGCTAAGGGAGGGCTCCTCATCAGGAGCCGCCCTGGCGGCCTCCTCACTGGAGAGCCACTGAACGCCCAATATGCCGGTAACACCTACCAGCAACCCGATAACAAACAGCGAAATAAATGTAGTGCGTTGAGTCATGATGGTTACTCTTGCTCAGGGGGCTGACCGGCAGTACCCGTCAATGCCCGATTCATCTGGGTGGCGTGCGAACGACTATTGGCCAAGGGTTGGCCGGCCGTCTGCTCCAAGGCCGCCAGGGCTCGAAGATAATCGGCATGGGCGCGCGCCAGGTTGTCCTGAGTACGCAGCTGTTGCCGTTCGGCATCAATGACCGAAAGAAAGCTGCCTTGCCCCGCTCGGTAATCGGCCACGGCGGCGTTGAGGCTTTCCTCGGCGAGGGGCACCAGCCGCTGGCGGTGGATGGCGACGATCTCTCGGGTCTCCTGCACCTGCGCACGCCCCTGCTCCAATCGTGCCAACAGTTGCGCCTCCCGATCGGTGAGTTGCCACTGGTGACGTGTGACCTCGGCCTTGGCAGCATTTTGAGTGGCACTGCGCTTGCCGGAAAAGTCAAATGGCAGGTTGATGCTGACGCCGACCATCCACTGTTTGTCGGCATCCTCCCACAAGGTGTTGTAACCCGCAGACAGTTTAAAGTCGGGAAAATAATCCTTCTCCGCCAGACCGTGCCGGGCGTTAGCCTCGGCAATGCGCGCTTGAATCCGGCGCAACTCCGGGTGCTCCTCCAGGGCGATCTCTTGCAGCGCCGCCAACGAGGGTGGTTCGGTCGGTGTGGGCGGTGATGCCGGCGGCGGCAAGGGGCTTTGGGGGGAACGGTTCAGCAACCCATTGATCACCGCCTGCACCTCTCGTCGGCGCCGCTGATGAGTGACGATGTCGGCATCAATACGGGCCAGTTCCACTTCGGCTTGCAATACATCCTGCTGTCTCCCCCGACCCGACGCGTACTGGGTTTCAGCAACGCTACGCAGTTCGGTCAGCAGATCGCGGTGAGCGTGTTTGATTTGCAGCGTGCGGTGAATATAAGCCCATTCGGCAAACAGGCTCTTCGTGGTCGCCTTTAGGGTCAGCCGGCCATCCGCCAGGGATTGTTCCTCACCCTCGGCCCGGGCGCGAGCCACGTCTTCCCGAAGGCCAAGCTTGCCCGGCCAGGGGAGGCTCTGGCTCAACTCCACCCGTTCCTGAAAACCACGGGGCCCACCGGCGGTTTTCGGCGCCCCGGCGTAAGTCAGCATGGGGTCATCCAGAGCGCCGGCGGGCTCAATACGGTAGTTCGCCGCGTCGGCCGCGGCTGTCAGCCCTTGAAGACCCGCGTTGCGGGCCAGTACGGCGTCCACCAATTGTTCGGCGGTCAGCACCTGTACATCCTGCAAGGACGGATTGTTTTCGTGTAATGGCGGCGCAGCGATGCCCGTCAGAGGTACGATAAGTACCACCAGGGCCATCAGGCCACCCACTTGGTTGCGCATGGGAAGTACCCTCAATCGGCATAACGAAAAACCCTCGGCTTCCTTATATAAGGCAAGCCAACGTTCATAACAGTTTAGAGGGGTTAATCAGATACGCAGACGAAGGGTAGAGAGATAGACAGTACGACCGCTTTCGGTCTGGGCAAGGAGCCAGTCGGGGTCAGAGGGAGGGGCCACGGGGGACAGGGAAGACAGCGCGTCCAGATGGGGCCAGTACAGCAAGGCGACCATACCCGACCACGTCAGTACCTGGTCAGCGCTTGACGAGGCAGGTGCGGCGTCTTCGAATCCCGATTGGTACTCGACATCACAGCAGGACGCTGACAACGCGCTCAAGCCAACATGTTCGCAACCTTCCTCCGAGGGGGGAGGTGCTGCCTTGTCGCAGCCTGCCATGCCGTCTTCACAACAGCACACCGGCTGGGGCGGCATTTCCATGGTCTCGCAGGCATAGGTAAACAGTCCCCAAAGCATGAGGAGCAACGGAACCACTATAAGCCAACGATTACGTTTAATCATCTGTCCTGGGTGCAATCTACCTAAAGTATTGAGCGCGTAACTTTAACACGTCTACCGACTCCTGAAAAAACACTTTCCCTTCTTTGCTCGCTCAAAGTGACTTGCCCTGCTATCGCGAGTATGAGTCGGGCCGCTTTGGGACCGAGCGCAGGCCCTCACCTGCGCTCGGTGCTTCGCCGTTTTAACGGCTTTCGATGTCAGTCACCACGAATCTGCCGTTCTTCTTGGTAAATGTAAACGAGATTTTCTCCCCCGTTTTCAAGTCTTTGAGTAGCGCTTTGTCGGCAACCGCAAAGCCCATAGTCATGGCCGGCCAGTCCAAAGTTGGGACCGGATCGTGGGCCAAGGTGACGCGATTGCTTTCTTTGTCGACACTTTTTACAGTCGCGGTCGTTTGATGCGTTTCCACCGCTTCCTGTGCGTAAACGGCAGGCACAAGTGCAGCCGCTCCAACACCGCCTACAAAAAGTACCGAGAAGCTGATAGCTGTCGCTCCAATTACGTTTTTCATAATATGTTTCCTCTAAATATACTTAGATTTCTAGTAAATCGTCCTGACAGGACGCTTAGGTCTGAATTTCGGCACCACGAGCTTTTACAAGCTCACGATGCGCAAAAATGAATTTGGCGCCAAAGACCTGCCAGGCCCTTGGCACCAAAACCACCGCTAGCTGCTCGACTGCTCGAGGGAAGCGCTCGGGCTGCGGTCCCGCTCCATCATGTTTTGATGCATTTTTTCGTGCATCATTCGGCAGTGCTCCATCATGTCCTTCATTGAGCTCATCATTTTGTCCTCCTTGGCGTTGTTTTTAGTGATGGATTTATGAGTTGGTCGACTGGGTATGGAATCAGAGCGCCGGTCAGCGTTCGCTTGAGCGCTCACATACCCGGTTGCCATACTGGCCGCGACCATGGAGAAAGAAAGAATAACGGCTTTGGTCAAGGTTAGTGATTTCATAATCTGTCCTCGCAAGAAAAATGGCATGCACATCGACGGGCCAAATGCCGCATCGACTTTATAGGTGCAAATAACCGTAAATAAAGACGGATTTACAGCGAGGATGCCGGTTTAGGCGGATGGTCGATCGGGTACTGGGCGGCAATGGGCGCCAAGATAGTGGAGGTAGAAAGGAAGGAAATGGCACCCGAGTAAAAAGCCAGCGTATCGCCGTTGACGGACTGGTAATTCGCGCAGGTGGAATGGCAGCTGTCAGCGTCCATCTGGCAATCAGGCGCTGCACCACTGCCGTTATCGGACATGGCGACCAATTTCTCGTTCGTCATGTTCATGACACAGGCGGGGTTCATACCTGGCTCCTGGAGCGACATACCCTCCATGGGCATACCTAGGCCAGCCTGCACCCCGGACCCTGACAGGATCAGTGCGGCAACCATCACGGTTTGCATGAATAGGCTCGTCAATCGCTTCAGCATGACTCTGTGCCGGTTACTCCGATGAATAGGTCGGATTCTCAATCACGGCAGTTAGGACCTGCCGTCTAGCTCGAAGTTCCAAATAGAATACCACAACATTAATCATCCCGATGACCCGTCCACAACCCATTTATCTGCAACCTATTATTACCTACGTCGGACGGGGCGCCACACGGCCGTTAGGTCTGCTTTTACCGCCAGCGTAGGGGCATCAGGAACTCCTGCCGAGACAAAGGCTCAGCCCGCCTACCCGGCACAGCAAGACAATTGGCTCACATCTTTGGTGAACGTCTGCGCGCAGAGCTTGAGGCCTTCGACCATGGTCAGGTAGGGAAACAATTCATTTCCGATTTCCTGAATCGTCATGCGTGCCCGTATCGCCATCACCGCCGTTTGGATCAGCTCCCCTGCTTCTCCCGCCACGGCCTGCACGCCCAGTAACCGTCCACTTTCACGTTCGGCGACCAGTTTGATGAACCCTCCGGTATCGAAGTTGACAAGGGCCCGCGGCACGTTGTCGAGAGTCAGGGTACGGCTGTCGGTGGCGTAGCCTTTTGCCTCGGCGTCAGCTTCGGATAAACCGACGGTCGCGATCTGCGGATCGGTAAAAACCACCTCCGGCATGGCACTGAGATCCAGCTGGGCATCGCCGCCGGTCATATTGACCGCTGCCCGGCTGCCACCTGCGGCCGCCACATAGACAAACTGGGGTTGATTGGTGCAGTCACCGGAGGCGTATATGCCCGGCACTCGCGTCTGAAGCTGCTCGTCCACGACAATGGCCCCCCGATCCGTCTCGACGCCGATTTCATCCAGGTTGAGCATCTCGGTGTTCGGTGTGCGTCCCACGGCCACCAGCAACCGATCAGCCCGCAGTTCCCCGGCGTTTGTGTCGAGCACGAACTCCTCATCGGCATAGCTGATTTCGCTCGCCTGCGTGCCGTTCAATACCTTGATGCCCTCGGCCCGGAAAGCGGTTTCAATGGCCTCGCCCACGGCCGGGTCCTCCCGGGAAAACAGCCGGCTGCGCGCCAGAATGGTCACCTCGCTGCCCAGCCGGGCAAACGCCTGGGCCAGTTCCACCGCCACGGCGGAACCGCCAATGACAATCAGCCGGTTCGGAATGCTGTCGCTGGCCAGTGCCGTGGTGGACGTCCAGTACGGCGTACCGGACAAGCCTGGAACCGGGGGGATGGCTGGCCGCGCGCCGGTACCGATGAACGCTCTGTCAAAGCGCACCTCGCGTTCCGTGCCGTCGGCTCCCGTTACCTGCAATGTATTGGCATCGATAAAACGAGCCTCACCCTTCAAGACAGTGATCGCCGGATTGTCGTCAAGGATGCCCTCATATTTGGCGTGACGAAGCGCCTCAACCCGGGCCTGTTGCTGGGCCAGCAAGCGGGGCCTGTCAATGGAGGGCTCGGTCGCCGCAATACCCTCGTCGAACGGACTGGTGCGGCGTAGATGGGCCACGTTCGCGGCCCGGATCATGATTTTGGATGGCACACAGCCGATATTCACGCAGGTGCCCCCCATGGTGCCACGCTCGATCAGCGTGACCCGGGCTCCGCGTTCCGATGACTTCAGGGCGGCGGCCATGGCAGCGCCGCCACTGCCAATCACAGCAATATGCAGGTTGTCGTTACTCATTCATGTGACTCCTTGGTAGAGGGGCTATCGCAGCAGGCGTCGTATTGCTTTTTGCGCCATAGGGCGTAGCAGGTCAGGCCGAAAAAAATACGAGCGCGGGCAACAGCACGTAATCGAGATAGCCGGTCAACGAGGCCAGGCCGACGGCCCCGAATAGAACCACCAGGACCGGCGTAAAACAGCACAGCGCCACTATGACCGCTCCAATAATGCTCACTCGCAATAGAGGATTGGGATCTTTTATGGCTACTCCTGTTTGGTTCCGGCTTGTTGCAGCGTGGACGGATAGCCCGCATTGGTTGTTGCCTGGGTGAGTGCCTCGACGGACGTTTTCTCATCGTCGAAAGTGACCGTCACATCACGTTCTTCATAGCGAACTTCGACAGCGCTCACCCCTTCCACCCGCTTGAGAGCGGATTTGACGGTGATCGGGCAGGCCGAACAGGTCATGCCGGGAACGGACAAGGTAACGGTTTGTTGCGCCGCCAGTGCGGGCAGGCTGAATAGCGTGAACAGTACGGCAGCGATCAGGGACTTTTTCATAGTGTATGGTCTCTCAGTCAGCAGGGTGGATCAGCTCTCAGTAAAACAGCGGTAAGACGAAAGGGAACGCCAGTGCGGTCAGTATGAGTAGCGCGACGACCCAGAAAGCGACCTTATAAGCGGTGCGCACTTGCGGCACTGCGCAGACCTCGCCCGGCTGGCAATCCTGTGCGGGCCGGTATATCCGGCGCCAGGCAAAGACCATTGCCACCAGCGCAGCCCCAATGAACCATGGCCGGTAGGGTTCCAGAGCCGCAAGGTTGCCGATCCAGGCGCCCGAAACACCCAGAGTGATCAGGACCAGGGGGCCGAGACAGCAAGCCGAGGCTAAAATCGCCGCGACCCCACCCGCGACGAGACTCAGGGGGCCACGCTTCGAGTTGGAAGTGAACATAACAACTGCACCTTTGATGGACTTTCTCGATGGGGTAAGCTTAAGACCGTAGTCAGCTACGGAGTCAAGGCCTATGTCAGATACAATGAATTCATTGACCATTGGGGGGCTGGCCAAGTCGGCGAACGTCTCAGTCGAGACCATCCGCTATTACCAGCGCCGAGGGTTAATACCAGAGCCTCAACGGCCTCCAGGCGGCATTCGACGCTATGGCGCCACCGAAACCGGCCGGTTGATGTTCGTGAAAACGGCACAGCAGTTGGGTTTCAGTCTCGATGAGATCCACGAATTGCTTCAGTTGGATGATGGCGCCCATTGCCAGGAAGCCAGTGTTCTCGCTGAGCGAAAGCTGCACGATGTGCGAGAGAAGATCGACAAATTGAAGCAGATCGAGGCGGTGCTGAGCGACCTGGTTGACCAGTGCTGCGCGCAGGAGGGCAATATTTCTTGCCCCCTTATTGCGTCGTTGCACAAAGGGGTTGGATAGAAAGAGGGTACAGACCGTTTTCAAAGCTGGACCTACTTCTTGACGATACCTGTAAGTGGTGAAGGCTTACGTATCGAGCGGCTGAGGGTGCCCATCCACATACATCAGCGGGCGAGTACGAGCACCACAAAGTAAGCGGTGCGCTCACCCCCAACGATAAGCACCCCCGCGCAGATCGCTGGGGTCATTTGGCAAGAACGCCGGGTACAGCGTCGAGCACTGGTTCGTAGCAACGGCCGGACCTTCGACCACTTGCGCCTTGAGGGCAAGCCCCTGTGCTCATTCAGGAGCTTACCGCACGGATGGTCCCGCTGGAATTGACCTCTTCCAGCCTCAGGTACTTTCGCAGGTGACCCTGCTCGCGGCCAATGGCCTGCAACGACAGCCCTCGGCCCTCGCACTGACCTGTGCCCGTGCTATTAAAAGCACGAACAAGGCCAGAGTGGCACCGGCTCCATTGC
>NZ_DFTP01000108.1:0-2783 GCF_002381585.1 Marinimicrobium sp. UBA4209 | reverse complement strand
GCCCCACATGGATGTGGGAAGTGCCCCGAAGCGCGGGGAGCGCGAAGGGGGCCGGCGGGTGATGAGCCCCCACGGATGGGTTCACGGCGTGTCTCACAACAGTATACCCAACCGCAGCGTTTCGATACGAAGCTCTAACGGTTTCTCAACCTGTCCTATAGGTTTTTGATAAAAATCTTCGAATTCCGCTGATAGTTATACAACCGACGCCGCGCAACAGGGAGGTCATCAATCTGCGCCTGAACAAACCCCTGCTCGATAAACCAATGAGCCGTCTGGGTGGTCAGCAGAAACAATTGCTTGATGCCCTGACGCCGCGCCATTTTCTCCATCTGAGTGAGCAGCGTCGACGCCCGGCCGCCCTTGCGGTACTCCGGATGGGTGACCACACAGGCCAGTTCCGCACTCTCCTCAAAGGGATACATGGCCGCACAGGCGATGATGGTGCCGTCCTTTTCCAGCACATGGAACCGGTCGATCTCCGTCTCCAACAACTCCCGGGAGCGGCGCACCAGAATGCCCTCATTCTCCAGCGGCGCGATCAGCTCCAGAATCCCGCCCACATCATCGATGGTGGCCCGGCGTAGTTGTTCGTAACTGTCCGAGTGCACCATGGTGCCCATACCGTCCCGGGTGAACAGCTCGCTGAGCATGGCGCCGTCGGCGGCGTAACTGAACAGTTGGGCGCGGGGCACGCCCTGCAGGCAGGCCAGGTAACAGGCCGAGAGTGCCTGACGGATATCCCCGCTGATCTGTTCGCCCTGTTGTTCCAGAAAGTCCCGGCACTCCTGCACAGCCAACTGCCTGACCAGTTCGCCGCTGGCATCGCTGACACCCTCGGCTTCTATAAACGCCAACAGCTTGTCCGCTTTCAACGCCGAGGCCACTTGAGTGGCGACATCGGTGAAGGAGAGGTTGAAGGCTTCACCGGTGGTGGAATAGCCCAGCGGCGAGAGCAGGGCGATGGCGCCGGAGTCGAGTACGGTATTGAGTGAGCGGGTGTTGATCCGGCGGACCTTGCCGGTGTGCTGCAGATCGACGCCGTCGAGCACGCCGTGGGGCATGGCCACCACAAAGTTGCCGCTGATCACCTGCATGCGTGCGCCGTGCATGGGGGAGTTGGGCACCCCGGTGGACAGGGCCGCCTCCATCTGAATGCGGGCCTGGCCAATGGCTTGGGTGACCTGTTCCAGGTTGGCGGCGTCGGTGACTCGCAGGTTGCGGTGAAACTGGCTCTCGATGCCGGACTCGGCCAGTCGGGCATCAATCTGCGGTCGCGCACCGTGCACTACCACCAGTCGTACTCCCAGGCTGCTGAGCAGGGCGATGTCGTAGATGATGTTGCCGTAGTTGGGGTGCACCAGGGCTTCGCCGGGCAACATCAATACAAAGGTTTTACCCCGGTGTGCATTGATGTAGGGCGAGGAGTGCCTGAACCATTTGACGTAGTCTTGGGTTGAACCGGTCAAAGCGTTAGTTCCTTTTGTCAGACACAGGGACTTCGGACGCCGCCGTGTCGGGCTGGATGCAGAAGCGATCAATCAGCCCGCTGAGAATGTCCACCGCCGGTGCCAGTTGTTGAATGTCGATAAACTCGTCGGGTTGATGGGCCTGGTTGATCGAGCCGGGCCCGAGCACCAGCGTCTCCATGCCCAAGGATTGCAGAAACGGGGCCTCTGTGGCGAAGGCCACCGCCTCACTGGAGTGGCCCGTGAGACGCTCACAGGCCTTTACCAGGGCGGAGTGCTCGTCCTGCTCGAAGGGCTCCACGCCAGCAAACAGTTCCGATAACACAATGTCGGTACCCGAGCGCTCGGCAATGGGGCGCAGGCGCCGGCCAATGGCCGCGCGCAGCTCGTCGTTGTCCATGCCGGGCAGCGCCCGCAGGTCGAAATGCAATTCGCACTCGGCGCAAATCCGGTTGGGGTTGTCGCCGCCATGGATGCAGCCGAGGTTCATGGTGGGCACATCCACCTGAAAGCCGGGATTGCGGTAGCGGGTCTGCAGTTCACTCCGGTATGTGAGCAGCTCGGAGATGACCCCGTGCATGGTTTCCAGAGCGTTCTTGCCCAGCGCCGGGTTCGAGGAGTGCCCGCTGGCGCCGCGCACCCGAATCGACTCCATCATGATGCCCTTGTGCATGCGCACCGGGCGCAGCTCGGTCGGTTCCCCAATCACCGCGTAGCGCGCCTTGGGGCGCCCCAGCTCCACCAGCGCCCGGGCGCCGCTCATGCTGCTCTCTTCATCGGCCGTAGCGATGACGATCAAGGGTTGCGCCAGAGGTTGATCAGCAACCGCATCGATGGCCGCGAGCACCGCCGGGAAAAAACCTTTCATGTCGGTGGCGCCCAGACCGTAGAGCTTGCCGTCTCTTTCCGTGAGCGAAAAGGGGTCGCTCTGCCAGCGGTTCTGATCGTAGGGTACGGTATCGCTGTGGCCAGACAGAACCAGCCCACCGGCGCCGGAGCCCTTGGTGGCAATCAGGTTGTGCTTGCCGCTCTTGCCCGGCACTGCCAGAAGCTCGCACTGGAAGCCGCGAGCCTCGAGCCAGTCGGCCAGCAGGTCGAGCACCTTGCGGTTGCCCATATCCCATTGGGGGTCGGAGCAGCTCACCGACGGTTGGGCGACCAACTGGGCCAGCTGGTCAGAATACAGTTTGAGATCGAAAGTCATACACGGCCGGATTCAGAGAATGTATCGGCAGTGTAATACAGGACGGAAATCATCGGTAGGGCACGCCAACAAACCCGGGTAGGTCGGGTTAGCCGAAGGCGTAACCCGAC
>NZ_DFTP01000116.1:6659-8851 GCF_002381585.1 Marinimicrobium sp. UBA4209 | reverse complement strand
GCCGAAGGCGCATCCGCCGTCACTGAGCTGTCAGTTAACCACCCGCAACTTCCCGGTATTCTGCTTCTGCCGCCACACCGAATCGCTGATCAACATGCTGGCTTTGTAATCCGTGGGCGCTTCCACCAGTAGCTGTTTCACGCGGTCGCACTGGTAGGCGTGGCAGGCCACGTCGAGGTCGTCCAGAAGGTTTTTGGTTTCTTCCCAGCTCAGGTGATGCTCTTCGGCGCGCAGGATGCCGGGGTGTTGGGTGCCGGAGACGTTGCTGCCGATCAGCAGTTCTTCGTACAGCTTCTCGCCTGGACGCAGGCCGGTAAATTCGATTTCTATATCGCCGTTGGGGCGGTCTTCGTCTTTGATTTCCAGGCCCGAGAGGTGAATCATCCGGGTGGCGAGGTCCACGATTTTCACCGGCTCGCCCATATCCAGTACGAACACGTCGCCACCGGTACCGATGGCGCCTGCCTGAATCACCAGTTTGGCGGCTTCGGGGATGGTCATGAAGTAACGGACCATCTCCGGGTGGGTAACGGTCACCGGCCCACCGTTCTTGATCTGTTCCCGGAATAACGGTACCACTGAGCCAGAAGAGCCTAGCACGTTACCGAAACGGACCATGCTGAAGATGGTGTGGTTCTGGCGTTTTGCCAGGCCCTGCAGTACCAGTTCTGCCAGTCGCTTGGAAGCGCCCATGATGTTGGTGGGGCGTACGGCCTTGTCGGTGGAGACCAGCACGAAGGATTCCACCCCGGCGCGAATGGCGGCCTCGGCGGTGTACCAGGTGCCGTAGACGTTGTTGCGCACGCCCTCGACGATATTGTGTTCCACCAGCGGGACATGCTTGTAGGCGGCGGCGTGGTAGACCGTCTGCACACCAAAGCTGCGCATGATGGTTTCCACCCGGTGTTCTTTCTGGACGGAGCCCAGAATGCTGTACAGGTTGATGTGATTTGTGCGGAATTCGGGGGTTTCCTGCAGCTCGCGTTCGATCTGGTAGAGGCTGAACTCGTTCAGTTCGAACAGCACGATGGCGCGGGGGCGGTGCTGGATGATCTGGCGACACAGCTCGCTACCGATGGAACCGCCGGCACCGGTGACCATGACCACTTTGTCGGTAATGTTGGCGGCCATGAGCTCTGGCTGGGAAGAGACCGGGTCGCGCCCCAGCAGGTCTTCAATCTCCACGTCCTTGATGTGTTCGATGCGGGCCTTGCCACTCAGAATATCCGGAATGGCTGGCACGGTCTGGACCGAAATAGCGAGGGACTCCAGACGTTTGATCACCTGGGCCCGACGGGAGTTGGGCGTGCTGCCCAGCGCGAGCAGGACTTTACTGACCCGGTGAGTGCGGATCAGGGCCTCAATCATTTTCGGGCTGTAGACCTTGATGTTGGCCACCACGGTGCGGTGTAGCGCCGGATTGTCATCCACAAAAGCGACGGGCTTGTACTGGGAGCCCTGCAGCGCCAGGGTGAGCTGGTGGCCGGTATAGCCGGCGCCGTAGACGATCACCGGCTCTTTCAGGTCCACACTGCGTCGGTTGAGCATCATGATGACGCTGCGCACCATCAGGCGCGGGGCGCCAATGAGCAGCAGGGCGATGGTCAGGTAGATGAACGGAATGGAGCGGGGCAGTCGGGACTGGGTCAGAAAGCTGGACGTGGCCAGGACCAGTGCGGAAATAAACACGCAGCCAACAATGGTCAGCATGGCCGGTGTGCTCATGTAGCGCAGGATGGCGCGGTACATGCCCATGCGGATAAAGACGGCGAGACTCACCACCAGGGTGATGGCGATGACGGTGACGTCTTTATCGAGAAACTGGGAGTTAAAGGTGCCGAGCCGCAGGAAGGCGGCGGCGTAGAAGGCGGTAACAATAGCGACGGTGTCGTAAATCAGTGAAATAATGCGTTTGGTGGTCCGGGAGGACTCAAACAGGGCTTCCAGCATAGACCTCTAACTCCATTGATTGACCGAATCTTGCCTCTGGCCGATTGTGCTCCTTCATGGGGCAATAACCGCTGGAGTATAGCGCAAAATCGGGGCAATTGTTACGAAAACCTTACGGTTTTTGGGGTTAGGTTTAGTGAAGCAATTTGGGTGCCAAATGGTGGGAATCACGGGTATTTACGGCGGATGCGGAGGTTGATTCGGGTTGGGTTACGGCGGATGCGCTTCGCTTATCCGCCCTA
>NZ_DFTP01000116.1:3230-6592 GCF_002381585.1 Marinimicrobium sp. UBA4209 | reverse complement strand
CCGCATCCGCCGTAACCCAAGCCCACCGCATCCGCCGTAACCCCATGTTGAAACTTACCACCGAACCAACCAACACTGATGAATCTTCGGATTCCGCTGAAAATCCTTATCGATGGTCTGGCCGGTAATGTCTTCGAGCTGATACGCACTCAACGCGTCCTGATCCATCACAAACGTACGCAAATTGGTGGAGAAAATCAGGGTTCCGCCTTTTGCCAAGGCCTTCATGGCGCCGTCGATCAGGGCCACATGGTCCCGCTGAATGTCCAGTACGCCGGGCATTTTCTTCGAGTTGGAGAAGCTCGGTGGATCGAGCAGAATCAGGTCGAATTCCTGCTCGTTGGTTTTCAGCCACTCCACGCAGTCGGCCTGTTCTGTGCGGTGCTTGGTGTCACTCAGGCCGTTCAGGGCCAGGTTGTTGCGGGCCCACTTCAGGTAGGTATTGGACATATCCACACTGAGAGTGAACCGGGCGCCACCCAGGGCGGCGTGAACGCTGGCGCTGGCGGTGTAGCAGAACAGGTTCAGAAAGCGTTTGTTGTTCGCCATTTCGGCGATTTTCAGTCGTACCGGGCGATGATCGAGGAATAATCCGGTATCCAGATATTGCCAGAGGTTGACCTGAATCCGCGCCTGGCCTTCGATGACGTTGATGATCTCGCCGTCGGGGCGCTCGGCGAGTTTCTGGTACTGGCTGCCGTCGGAGTGCTTGTGCCGGCGGCGCTGTTTGTAGCTGACCCGGTCCGGGTGAATATCCAGAGCGCGAGGGATGGCTGCCTGAATCTCCGCGAAGCGCTGTTCGGCCCGGGCTTCGTCCACGGATTTGGGGGCGGCGTACTCCTGAACGTGAGCATAGAGCTCGCCCTGTTCGGAGCGGTACAGGTCAATGGCCGCCGAGTACTCGGGCATATCCGCATCGTAGAGCCGATAAGCGTTAATACCGTCTTCGGAGCCGCGGCGCTGCTTTTTCGCCCACTTCGCCAGCTGTTTCAGGTTCTTTTGCAGCCGGTTGGCCAGCATCTGTGCGCCGGAGGACAGTGGGGCGTCGGCCTCGAGCTCGGCTTTCAGGGGCTTGGGTGCGGCGCTGACGAACTGGCTTTCCTCGACGGAGAACATCAGTAGTTCGGCGGGCAGGGTGCCGTTATAGAGGCGGTATTTCTTTTCCGCCCGCAGGCCCATCTGTTTGCCCAGCTCGGGGTTGCCGGTGAAGATGCCCGCGCGCCAGCCTTTGAATTCGGTTTTCAGTCGCTCACCCAGGTGGTGATACAGCAACTTCAGGGACTCGACATCACCCAGGCGCTCGCCGTAGGGCGGGTTGGTGATCACCAGGCCGGGTTCAAGCACCTTGTGGGTGGGCTGTTTGAGGTCGGCCAGCTCCTTGCGACTGACTCGCAGCCAGTCGTCCAGTTCGGCCTGGATGATGTTGTCTTCCGCCGCGCGGATGACGGACAGATTGGCGTCGTAGCCGCGGATTTCCGGGCGGGATTTGGCGAGGCCGGCGCGTTTGCGGGCAATGGCTTCTTCGCGCAGCTCGAGCCAGATGTCATTGCGGTGATTGAGCCACTGCTCAAACCCAAACCGGGCGCGGCCCAGGCCGGGCGCGATGTCCGCGGCGATCAGGGCGGCTTCCACCAGCAGGGTGCCGGAGCCGCACATGGGGTCGATCAATGCGCCACCACGGGCGGCGATGTCCGGCCAACCGGCGCGCATGAGGACTCCGGCCGCCAGGTTTTCCTTCATCGGGGCGGTGCCCTGTTTGGTGCGGTAGCCCCGACGGTGCAGGCTTTCCCCAGACAGGTCCAGGCTAATGGTGACTTTGCCTTTGTTCAGGCGGGCATTGATGCGCAGGTCCGGGTGCTGTTTGCTGACCGACGGGCGATCACCGGTAACGTCGCGAATGCGATCGACAATGGCGTCCTTGATTTTCAGGGCGCCAAACTGGGTGTTGCGAATGGCGCCGCTGCTGCCGATGAAATCCACCAGCAGGGTGCTCTGGGGACCCAGGTGTTCTTCCCAGGGGATGTTTCTTGCGCCATTGTAAAGGGTGTTCTGGTCACCGACGGGAAATTCCGCCAGGGGCAGCAGGATCTTGTTGGCCAGGCGTGACCAGAGGCAGGCCTGATAGGCGAGGGCAATGTCCCCTTCAAAGGCGACGCCGGCCACGGTTTCCTTGAGGTGTTGGGCGCCAATGGCGTCCAGTTCCTGGTACAACAGTCCTTCAAGGCCCTTGGGGCAGGTGGCAAACAGATTCATAGATATCATCAGTTGTTTTTGGGACGGCCTGGTGCCGGTGTGTGCGTTGGGTTGTGGTTACGGCGGATGCAGTTGAAGTCGCGGTAACGGCGGATGCGGGCTTCGCCCTTATACCGCCCTACGCAACCTCCGGAGCCATGCGTAGGGCGGATAAGCGCCGCGAGGCGCGCATCCGCCGTAACCCAACGTTTGGTTTTACGCTGGTAAGCCCACCCCAACCACTTTGTCAAACCGGATTCTAGAGCAAAGTGCCATATGAAACACCTCTGCTATAAAAAAACAATCGTTCACAGCCGGGGGGCTTTTTGCTGTACTGAGCATTCGCCTCTACGGATCCACCACCGATTTTCCCGGGTGGCTGGCTAGAGGCGATGCAGTACCTCCCTACGCACAGTGCCGGGCATCCCCGCCCAGTGGGTGCGTTTCCCTAACAGGCCCAGCGCCACCCCGGCGCTGGGCTCTGCAAGATTAACGGCTACATAGAGGTGCATCACATATGAAACGTCAAAAGCGTAACCAGACAGCTCGCGCATTTGGTAAGGGTTATCAAGCCGGTATTGCGGGTCGGTCCCGCAGCCTGTGTCCGCACGAGAGCGGCACAGCGCGCCAGGAATGGCTCTCCGGTTGGCGCGAAGCGCGCACGGATCAGTGGGATGGTTACAACATGGCCGCTCAAGTACAAAAACTGAACAACTTGTCCCCTCACTGACTGGAGCCTTTTGACAACCTTATTTCTTGGCCATCATCTCCTCAAACTAGCCCGCCTTAGCGCGGGCATTTTTTTAAAAACCGCTTAACAGCTACCTGCGTTGCCGACGCTGTAAAGCGGTTTTTGGGCGCCTGAATGTCTGGGCATAAAAAAACGGCTTGGGGTCTGAACCTCAAGCCGTTTTTCGATATTTGGTAGGACTAACCAGATTCGAACTGGTGACCTCTACCATGTCAAGGTAGCGCTCTAACCAACTGAGCTATAGTCCTGTCTCGTTTGAGGCGCGAACTTTACCAAAACTTCGGATTTTTGCAACCCCTTTTTTAGCGTTGCAGGTTAGTTTAGGCCGTGGTTCCGGCGGATGCGGCCTTTGGCCTTATCCGCCCTACGGATAGCACGG
>NZ_DFTP01000116.1:0-3170 GCF_002381585.1 Marinimicrobium sp. UBA4209 | reverse complement strand
GGCGGATAAGGGCGAAGCCTGCATCCGCCGCAACCCAAGCTTCTGGCGCCACGGAACCCAAAGCCATGTGCTATAGTCTTTGCTACGTGGAATTCAACAACAAAGAGGAAAACTCTATGCGCATCAATCGCTTAAGCAAAGCCATCGCTTCCGGCCTGTGCGTTGGCCTGATTCTCCAGACCACCGCCTGCGGCACCGTGCTGTACCCGGAGCGGAAAGGGCAGACCGGTGGCCAGCTCGACCCGGCCGTGGTGGCTCTTAACGCCGTGGGTTTGCTGTTCTTCCTTGTGCCCGGGGTGATCGCTTTTGCGGTGGACTTCTCTAACGGCACCATCTACCTGCCCGGAGGCAGTGCCCAGTTGACCGACGAGCAGATGGAACGCATCACCCGTGCCGATGGCCAGGTGGATCAAGAGGCACTGGAGCTGCTGGTCAAAGACGAGCTGGGTATGGACGTGGACCTGCAGGCGAGCGGTGTCGAGGTGCGCAGCGTGCAATCAGCCGAGCAGGTTCAGGCCCTGATACAGTCCCGCCAGCCGACCACCTTGGCGGCGCTGTAAGACTGGAAGGTTTGTCGGGTTACGCGCGTTGCGCTAACCCGACCTACTGAACGTGCTGCGCGACGGTCGAGTAGGTCGGGTTAGGCCAAGGGCCGTAACCCGACAAATTCCGCCGCAAGCCCAGCAGGTCGGACCGGTCCGACGTTTCGGAACGCAACTCGCGTAGTCCGACAACATTCCCCGACATTGCTTCCAACCGGTAGTTTCGATGAGAATCAAAAATCCCATTACCGCCATCTGGCGCAGCGATGCGTCCCGTGGGTTGAAGATCATTGCCTACAGTCTGCTGTTGGTGTTTGTCACCTCTTTGCCACTGATTGCGTATGTGATTTTTGGGCCTTCCGACGGGAATCCGATTGGATTGGGGCTGTTATTTGCCGGTGGGGCGATGGTGGCTCATGTGGGGTTTTTTGTTGGGCTTTTGATGTTGATTTGGGATCATTATTTTCGGAAGTAGGGCGGGAGGTTGGGTAACGGCGGATGCGCCTTTGGCTCCGAAGCGTCGGACCGATCCGCCCTACGGTTCGAAGTGCCCCCCCCCGGTGACGGCGGATGCGCTTCGCTTATCCGCCCTACGGATACCACGGCAGTTCGCGTAGGGCGGATAAGGGCAAAGCCCGCATCCGCCGTTACTGAGCTACGACGCATCCGCCGTACTGAACTATTCCTCCCCCAAAAACCCGCCGGACTGATGCGACCACAACTGTGCATACAGCCCACCCTGGGCAATCAACTCCGAATGGGTTCCCTGTTCGACAATCTTTCCCTGGTCCAGCACGATCAACCGGTCCAGCGCGGCAATGGTGGACAACCGGTGCGCGATGGCGATGACGGTTTTGCCTTCCATCAATCGACTCAGGTTGCTCTGAATGATGCTTTCGACCTCTGAATCCAGGGCCGAGGTGGCTTCGTCCATGATCAGGATCGGGGCGTCTTTAAGCAGCACCCGGGCAATGGCGATGCGCTGGCGCTGGCCGCCCGAGAGTTTCACGCCGCGCTCGCCCACGTGGGCGTCGTAGCCGGTGCGTACTTCGGCATCACTCAATCCGAGAATAAAGTCGTGGGCTTCAGCTTGTTTGGCGGCTTCGATCATTTCTTCTTCGGTCGCGCCGGGCTTGCCGTACAGCAGGTTGTCCCGCACCGACCGGTGGAGCAGGGCGGTGTCCTGGGTGATCATGCCGATCTGGGCGCGCAGGGTTTCCTGCTGAACCTGGCTGATGTCTTGACCGTCGATCCGGATCTGCCCCTTCTCGATATCGTAGAAGCGCAGCAGCAGGTTGACCAGGGTGGATTTGCCGGCGCCGGAGCGGCCGACCAGACCAATCTTCTCGCCGGGCTTGAGGTCGAGAGAGAAATTCTCCAGCACCCCTTCGCCTTTGTCGTAGTGGAAGGTCACCTGATCAAATTCAATGCCGCCTTCACGAACGTTCAGGGGTTGCGCCTGCTCTGCATCGCCGACTGCGCGCGGGTGGGAGAGGGTGTTGATGCCGTCTTTGGCGGTGCCGATGTTTTCAAACAGGGTGGACACTTCCCACATGATCCACTGGGACATACCGTTCAGACGCAACACCAGGCCCATGGCGGCGGCAATGGCGCCGACCGAAATAATATCGCCGCTCCACAGCCAGATGGACAGCGCGGCGCTACTGAAAATCAACAGGGCATTAATGCCCCAGACACCGCTGTTGAGCAGGGTGGCCAGGCGCATCTGCGGGTAGACGCTGTGCAGAAACCGCTCCATACCGTCCCGGGCGTAATCGGATTCGCGCCGGGAGTGGGAGAAGAGTTTGACCGTGGCAATGTTGGTGTAAGTATCCACGATTCGGCCGGTCATATCGGCCCGGGCATTGGCCTGTCGGGTGGCGACGGCGGACAGGCGCGGCAGGAAGTAGCGCAGCAGGGCGATGTAGGCAAGAAACCAGGCACCGAGCGGCACCATCAAGCGCCAATCGAGCGAGCCCAGCAGCACCAGCATACTGGTGAAGTACACCAGCACATAGACGGTGATGTCCAGCAACTTCATGACCGTTTCGCGAACCGCCAGGGCGGTCTGCATCACCTTGGTGGCGATCCGCCCCGCGAACTCGTCCTGAAAAAAAGCCACGCTCTGACCGAGCAGGTAGCGGTGTGCCTGCCAGCGGATGATCATGGGGTAGTTGCCAAGCAGGGTCTGGTGAATCAGGGTGGAGTGAAAAAACACCGTGATCGGGATGGCGATGAGGACCACAAAGGCCATCAGCCACAGTTCTGTACCTCGCTCGGCCCAGAGTTGGGTTGGGCTGTATTGGCCGAGCCAGTCGACAGTCAGCCCCAGGAACTGAAACAGGGCCACTTCCATCACGGCAATCAGTGCGGCCATGAACGACATGGTTAACAGGAATTTGCCGGCGCCTTTGGTATAGTGGCGGCAGAAGGCCACGAGGTTCCTGGGTGGCTGTTGCGGCTCTTCGACCGGGAAGGGTTTGAGCAGACTTTCGAAAAACGCGAACATAGGGATAGACGGCTGAAGAAATGAGGGCGTAGTTTACAGGCTTTTGGTGGTATGGACCATTGGGGGTTGTTAAGGGATGTAATGAGTTGTGTCCGCCGTAGCAATCCCGTAGGTCGGAT
>NZ_DFTP01000041.1:4393-12317 GCF_002381585.1 Marinimicrobium sp. UBA4209 | reverse complement strand
TCTACCTTATAACTGACTACTCGGTATCGGTGGCACGGTTCGACACTCGAGAGTCGCAAACCGTTGGTACACAGTTAGCTTAACGGTTCAGGGACTATTGTGCGAATCGTCGCGGGCGGCGAGGCGGTTTTTGGCCTCGATCCATTGACTCATGTACTGGGTGCTGCGGTGTTGATGATGGCGCAACATGGTGCCGACAATGTTCCGACGTCGATGGTCGACCAGAGTGGTTTGCAGGGTACGCAGGCGATCGAGCAGAACACCCTCAAACCGTTGCGGGGAAAATCGCTGGGCCAGAGTTGTCCGGCTTTGGATCTGGGCCGATTGCCATCGAGTTTTGTCCTGATACAGAGAGACTGCTGCCTCAAGAAGAGCGTCGGCATCATCAGCCACCACGCCCGGCCATTGGTTCTGGTCAGCCATGGCTTCAGCACCCACCGAGGTGGTCACACTGGGCGTGCCGCAGACCATGGCGTCCAACAACTTGCCCTTGATACCGGCCCCAAAGCGCAGAGGCGCCAGGCAGACGCGGGCCCGTCCCATCACCTCGCGGGCATCCTCGGCCCAACCGAGCACCCGAAAGCCCTGCCGGGGATTGTTCAGCGCGGTGGCTTTGGGTGGCGGATAGGCGCCGTACAGATGCAATTCAGTTTCGGGAAGAGCCGCGCGGATGCGCGGCCACAGGTCGTGTTTCAGCCACAACACCGCATCCCAGTTGGGGGCGTGGCGAAAGTTGCCGATACTGACAAAGTGCTCGCGCGACTCAAAGGGCAGGGGGTTCGGCTCGGATGAGGCCCAGAGGGGCAGGTAAATCAGCAAGGACGGCGGCACCTCGAAGGTGTCCGTCAGCAGCTGCATTTCAAACTCGGAAATCATCAGGCTCAGGTCGCATCGATAAATCGCGGCCAGCTCGCGCTGCAGCAGGTCGCTGTCGGCCATTTCCTGAAACAGTTCATCGGGGGCGGCGGTTTCCGGGCGTACCGACTGGCGCTCGGCTTCGGAGCCAGCAAGGGACTGACGACGTTTCAGCCGTGCCCAGCGGGCGGCGCGCAGGCTGTGCAGGTCTTCGGTATCGAGCAGCCTCACGGCGCTTGGGCAGGTTCGCTCAACCCGCCAGCCAAACTGCTCCTCGGTCATAAAGCGATCAAAGAGCACAGCATCCGGCGCTTGCTCGACGAGCCAGCGGTCGAAGCTGTCCGCGTTCAGTTCAACGGCCGCTTCCGCGATACCTCGCGCCGGAAGATCGAGCCGGTGCTGGGAGGGCAGGGCGGCGCTGGCAAAGGTGATCCGCCAGTCGGCCCGCTGAAACTCTTCCAGCAGTTGAACCATACGGGTGCCCGCCGCTGAAGATTTGGGTTCGGGCCAGACGCTGCCGAGGACAATCAGGTGTGGCATAGCATGACTTACAGTTTCCAGCCCAGCTTCAAGGCGCCAAAACGCTGACGGGCACTGGCGTTCTTGTCCAGGTTGCTGTTGTTCACAAAGCTGAAGGTGAGGCTGAAACGCTCCCAGGCGTAGGAAGCGCCGATGTAACCCGCGTATTGATCGTGGCGCAGATCACCGCTCTGGCCGGAGCGCAGGCCGCCACCGCTGACAAAGATCTGGTTGTACACGTATTCCGCACCGCCTCCGATATAGACACTCCAACCGCCATCAATGGCCATGGGGGTACTGACCCGTCCGACAATCTGGGCCGCGGTACCAAAGCTGCGCTCCAGTCGGGTGCCGTAGCGAAGAATGACCGCCGCACCGGCGGCGCTCTCCAGGTTGCCCAGGGTACCACTGCCTACCAGGAGCAGATCGGCATGGGGCTCTTCGCTCGGCGCCGGACCAAACCGCCAGACCCGGGTACGCTCAATCTGCCCGACCGGCTCGTCTTTGACCTGATAGTCCCAGCCGCGGGGTTTGGTCGCTCCCACCATTTTGTGCACGGCCCTCTGGACTTCATCGGCGCCGGAAGACGGACCGACAATCCCCACGGTGACGCCGAGCGTGTCGGCCACATCGTCCCCGATCACGGTATAGGCCGCCCGTAGCTGCAGGAGGCCGGCGTAGGGCGCGTCGTTCGGGTCCGGCACCGGTTTTTCAATGTCTTCCGGGGTCAACATGGCCTGGCCGATGGTGAACTCGGTCACCTGCAGCTCTCCATAAGGGTCGGGCAGTAACCATCCCTCAAAGGGCCTTACCAGAAACGGCACGTCGTACTGTTCAGGAACGGTGTCGGCGAGGTCGAACCAGGACACGTAGAGACCGTTGGTGTAGCCACCCCCATCGGTACCGGCGAAGAGGTCGTTGTGCCAGACACCGGTAATCCAGTCCACATCCGCGTAAGCAGGAAGAGTCAGTAAGGCTGAAACGGCACCGGCCATCAGCTTGGGTATATGCATGCTTGCACTCCATAGAAGCCGATCCGAAAGCCGTCGGCGAGTTCAAAGGTGACACAGGGGTACGCAGGGTAGAGCTGGCTGGATGCCCAGCCCACCCGACTACGCTAGCATAAGCCGGCGTCACCACACCGTAAAAAAGTGTTGGAATGTGACTTCAGTGCAGGGGTTCATCCGGACGTTCGTTGGCGATATACACCTTGTAATGCTCCCGATAGTCCTCCAGGTCCGCCTCCAACTGCTCGTGGAACTGGCCGCTCAAAAACGACAGAGCGGACGGAATTTCATCGGTGTACTCCTTGCGATCCAGCGATGAGGTCGCCACCACAAAAGCACTGAAACGGGAGCAGGCCTGAAGCAGGGCGGCGGATACCAGCGCCGGGTCACCGGCCTGGTCCACCGCCTGATTGGCGTTTTCGATAAATTCGTCCACCAGGTTCCAGAAGGTGTCTTCGTCATGGGGTTGGTTCATTCAAGGCTCCATCGTCATCAATGTCTGGACCCTGACGACGCCCGCGCCAGGTCGCCCAGCGCTGCCCGACCCGGTCAGCGGCCAGGTACAGGGTCGGCACCAGTATCAGGGTCACCGTGGTGGCAAAGAGTACCCCAAAGGCCAGGGAAATGACCATCGGAATCAGGAACCGCGCCTGCACGCTCTGCTCGGCCATGATCGGCATCAGGCCAATAAAGGTGGTGACCGAGGTGAGCACAATGGCCCGGAAACGGTCCCGCCCGGCCTGAAGCACCGCCTCCAGTACCGCCAGGCCTTGATGGCGCAGGCTGTTGATCCGATCCAGCAGGACCAGGTTGTCATTCACCACCACCCCGGCACAGGCGATAAAGCCGAGCATGGACAGCATGCTGATTTCCCGGCCCATCAACAGGTGGCCGATGACCGCGCCCATAAAGCCGAAAGGAATGGCGGTCAGGATGATCACGGGCTGCCAATAGGAGCGGAAGTTGACCGCCATGATGCCGTAGATCAGGAGCACCGCCAGGACAAAGTTCTTGCTCATCGAACTCATGAAGTCCGCCTGGTCCTGCATATTGCCATCGGGGGACAGGGTCAGCCCCGGGAACCGCTGCTGCCACTCGGGCAGGTGTTCGCGCAACAGTTCCGCCACGATGGCATTGGCGTCCTCGCCCTCCTCGACGCTGGCGCTGATACCGATGGTGCGCTTGCGATCACGGCGTTCAATGGTGGAATAACCGGGCACGAAGTCGATGCGGGCCACGTCCAGCAGGGGTATCTGGGTGCCATCGGCCAGGCGAATACGCATCCGGTCCAGTTGGGAAATATGCGCCCGCTCCTCCCGCGGGTAGCGCACCAGAACCCGCACGTCCTCAATGCCTCGGGGAATGCGTTGCACCTCGGCGCCGTAAAACGCCTGACGCACCTGCTCGGCCACCTGACCGAGGGTCACCCCCAGAGACTCCGCTGCCGGGCGCAGCTCGATATTGACTTCCTGACGGGCCTTCTCGATGGTGTTCTCCACGTCATACACCCCCGGAAACTGGGCCAGCACCCGACTGACCGCTTCGGCGGCCTCGCGCTGGGCATCCAGATTATTATCGGCAATGCTCAGGTTCAGGTTGATATCGTCCCCGGCGGCGTTGATGGTGAAGTCCAGCCGGAATTCCTTGGCCTCCGGAATCTCGCCGATCAGCTCCCGCCAACGGCGGCTCACCTCCGGGCTGCCGATGTCCCGCTCTTCAGCACCGACCAGGCCCACCGACACATAGACGTTTTCACCCCAGGCCCAGGTCTGGATGCCTTCAATGAGGTCTTCTTCACTCCCGCCGGTCAGTTCCTCATCCTGATCCAACCGCAGGGCCGCCGATTCGACCTGACGCATGATGCGGGTGGTTTCATGGAACGGCGTGCCCTCGGGCAGGGTCACCCGCGCTTCCAGATAATCCGAGGGCACCATGGGCATAAAGCTCACGACCAGCCAGCCGCCGATAAACACCCCCAGGGACAGCAAAAATGCCACCGCAAATCCCGCCAGGGTAGCCAGCTTGTGCTCCAGCATCCGGACGAGGTAACGCAGATACACCCGGTCGGCGAACCAGTCCAGGCTGTCCGCCACTTTCTGGCGGGCGTGGGTCAGTTTGCGCAACAGTGGGTTCTTACTCTTCCGTTCCGGTTTCAGGTGGGAGAGGTGGGAAGGCAGTATCAGCAGACTCTCAATCAGGGAGAACAGCAGGCACAGAATCACCACCACCGGGATGGCAAAGGTGACGGTGCCCATGGCGCCGGGGACGGCCATCATGGGAGCAAAAAAGATCATGGTGCTGATTACCGCCAGAAATACCGGCGTCGCGACCATTTTGGCACCGCTGGCCGCGCTGGACGTGCCCTTGAGACCATGCTGATGGCGGGTGTAAATACTCTCGCCCACAATAATGGCATCGTCCACTACAATCCCCAGAACCAGCAGAAACGCGAACAAGGAGATCATGTTCACGCTGACCCCGGCGTAGGGCAGCAACCAGACCGCACCGGCAAAGGCGGTGGCGATGCCCACGCAGACCCAGGCCGCCAACACCGGGCGCAGGAACAGCATCAGCACCACAAACACCAGCAGCAGGCCGGTAATGGCGTTTTCCAGCAGCAGGTTCAACCGGCTCTCGTATAAGGTCGACATATCCCGCCAGACTTCCAGAGTCATCCCCGCCGGCAGAATGTCCCGGGTCCGTTCAATATAGGCTTCCACCTCCCGAGCGGAGGCGACGATGTCCGGATTCTCGGTAATCGACAGGTCCAGAAAGACCGCCGGCCTGCCGTTGAACTGGGCGAATACGCTCCAGTCATCAAAGCCGTCCCGAATCTCGGCCACATCCCTCAGCATCACCTGGGTGCCATCGGCGGCGGTGATCACCGGAATTCCGCCGAAATCCTCGGCGGTGTAGGCCTGATTGCGGGTCTGAATCTGGATATCGCCGCCGTGGGCGCGAATCACCCCGGCGGGCACATTCAGGGACGAGCCGGCAATGGCATTAGACACATCCGAAAAGCTCAGGCCATAGCGACGCAGGCTGGCTTCGGACACCTCGATACCCATCTCATAGGGGCGGGTGCCGTTGAGCTCCACATGGCTGACCCCATCCAGCAGGGTCAACTCATTGCGCACCCGCCAGCCGGTTTCCTTCAGGGCCGCCTCACTGACGTCCCCGGACAGCGCCAGGCTCATCAGAAAACTGCGCCCGACAATCTGCCGGGTCACTGGGCGCTCGACGTCGCCGGGGAAGGTGCTGATGGCATCCACCTGGGTCTTG
Source organism: Marinimicrobium sp. UBA4209 (assembly GCF_002381585.1). Classification (NCBI taxonomy): domain Bacteria; kingdom Pseudomonadati; phylum Pseudomonadota; class Gammaproteobacteria; order Cellvibrionales; family Cellvibrionaceae; genus Marinimicrobium; species Marinimicrobium sp. UBA4209. The sequence goes on along the minus strand of NZ_DFTP01000041.1, from coordinate 6,654 downwards.
ATGTCGTTCAGCACCCGCTGGGGGTCATAGCCTTCCACCACTTCGGCCCGCACCGAGCCCCAGCCCTGGTTGGAGGTGGAGGTGATTTCCTCGATGCCGTCGATATCGGCAATGGCTTCCTCGATCCGGATGGCCACCTGCTCTTCCACTTCCGAAGGCCCGGCCCCGGGGTAGTTCATGGAGACTTCAATGAAGTTGAGCGATACCGTCGGGAAAACTTCTTTATCCAGTTTGCTGGTGCTCACTAATGCGCCGATGAAGATCAGCACCATCAGGAGGTTGGCGGCTACCCGGTTCTCGACAAACCACTGAATTAACCGGTTCATACGCCGCCCTCAGCCTCCGGCTCCGCCGGCGCGTCTTCGTCTTCCGCAGGCTCTGGGGTTGGCTCCTCCTCACCGGCAATCCGGACCGCCACGCCCGGGCTGACATAGCCCTGACGGTCGGTGATCACTGGCTCGCCGTCCCGCAGATCCCCATTGACCCAGATTCGCTCACCCTCGATGGTGAGTACCCGCACCTGCTTTTCCACCACCTCGCCGTCCTCGCTGACACTGTACAGCCGGTCGCGTTGAAACACGGCGGTGATCGGTAAAGAGACAATATCGGTCAGCGGCTTGCCTTCAATCTCGGCGGTCACAAAGGAACCCATCAGCAGCGGCGCGCCATGACGCTCGGTATTGAAGGGCTCCGGTAGTTCCGCCACGGCGTAGAGCATGCGCGACTGCGGGTCCAGGCTGGCCTCGGTGCGCACCAGGCGGGCCGACCACTGGTGGTCTTCGCCCAGAGCGCGCCCATGCAGGGTCACTGATGGTTGGGCCTCTTGCGTCAGTTCATCGCCAAAGGGCAGGTTGAGCAGCGCCGCCTGAGCATCGGTCAAGGGCAGGCGCACCTGGGCAAGAGTATCTTCATAAACATCCGCCACGGGCGTGCCGGGCCCGATAAACTGCCCCTGATCCGCCAGCGTCTGTCGGATGCGACCATCGAAGGGCGCGCGCACTTCGGTGCGTTCCAGGTCTAACCGGGCCTGATCCCGCGCCGCCCGGGCGGAGGCCACCGCCGCCTCGGCGGCGGCAATCTGGGGCTGGCGCAGAAACAGCGCGTTGGCTTCGGCATTGCCCAGGTCCCGCCACTCGCGCTCGGCCTGACGCGCCCGGCCGCGCTCTTCGGCCAGCAGGCGTTCCGCCTCACGCAGTTGAGCCTCGGCCTGGGCGAGGGCATTGCGGTAGTCCCGGGGGTCCAGCCGCACCAGCCAATCCCCTTTCTGGAACCGACCGCCGGCCACAAATTGCGGCGCCGACTCGATGATCTGCCCACCCACCTGACTGACCAGTTGGATATCCCGACGCGGCGTGACGGTACCCTGGGCCTCGACGGTCAGCGCCCGGTCCTGCAACTGCACCCGCTCCACCTCCACCACCGGTCGGGGTGGCTCGGGCTCCGGGCGGGGCTCAGGCCGGGGTTTGAGATTGAGCAACGCCACGAAGCCCAGCACGCCCACCACAATAATCAACAGCGACAAAGGCACGCGCCGCAACCAGCCAAATAACCTCAAAATCGTCTCCTTAATGTGTTTCCCAGCCTGCAAACCATCACGCGGGCATCAGTTTACAGCTCATACCGGTAATTGCGCAGCCAGATGGCACCGACTGTGAACACCGCTGCGACCACCAGACCCGCCCAGAACGCCGGTTCGCTCAGAGTCTCACCCCACTGGCTCAGCCAGGCTTCGGGTTGCGCCTGGGCCCGCACCAGCCCTTCGAAGGACCGGTGGGTGGGCACCCAGACCGCCTGCCACAGTTCCACACTGCGCAGTATCCACAGCTCCAGCACCATCGCCACCGCCGGCACCCCAAAGGCCACCAGAAACGGGGATTTCTTGGCGTAGGCGGAGGCCAGCATCAGCCAGGCCCACAGCGGCAGGAACCAGAGTGAGAACTGCAACCAGCCGGATACCAGCGCCAGGCTGTGGCCCAGAAAGGTGCCGATCAGACTGCCCATATCCGGTAAATCCACACCCAACTGCCAACTGATATACCCCAGCAACATCAGCAGGTGCAGCAGGCCCACCAGCAGCGAGGCGCCGATAAAGATTCCCGGCCCCACCAGCGCACCGAACGCCAGCTTGGTTAGCACCACCCGGGTTTCCGACACCGGCAGGGATTTCCAGAACAGAATGCTCTTGTCGCGCCGGTCCGAATAGAGGCTGCCCAGCAGGTAGACCTGGCTGACCAGCAGCAACGTCAGAATAAAGGGGATGG
>NZ_DFTP01000041.1:2632-4352 GCF_002381585.1 Marinimicrobium sp. UBA4209 | reverse complement strand
CAATAAAGGGGATGGCGATGGCCGCCAGCGCCGCCCGCAGTACCTGGGGATGGGTGCTGAACAGGTCCCCGGACATCAGCGCGCCTACCAGATCCGCGCCGTCTTCAAACTTCTGCAGGTTTTCAGGCGCACCGCGCAGCTCGTTGAGCGCCGCATTCAGTTCGATATTGCCGGTGATCATGCCCATGACCATCAGCGCGGCGATCACCGCCGCCACCCACAGGGGCGTGCGCAGAAAGGTCCCCCGGGATTCCCAGAATTCGCGCTGGCATTGCATCCACACCGGACGCCATTGAGTCAGGTTCATCAGGCGGCCCTCCCCGGTTGTACCCGTTCCAGCTTGGCGACAAACAGATCCGCCAGCCCCGGGGTTTTCACCTCACCCAAGGGCGCCAGGCGCTCCGCGCTGACCCCCTCAAAAATCAGACACTCGCCACCCAACATGGAACGCTGATGGATCGGGCCCAGTGCCTGCGCCTCCGCCAACCGATCGCCGGTGACCCGCAGTTCGACAAAGTCCTGCTCCAGCGCCTCCATCGAGGTGTTCAGCCGCAGCTCGCCATCCCCGATAAACACCACATCGGTGAGCAGATGCTCGATCTCCTCCACCTGATGGGTGGTCACCAGAATGGTTTTCTGCTCGTCGAAGTAGTCGTTCAGCAGGCTGGTATAGAACTGTTTGCGGTAGAGGATATCCAGCCCCAGGGTGGGTTCATCCAGCACCAGTAGCTGACTGTCGATGGCCATGATCAGCGCCAGATGCAACTGAGTGACCATGCCCTTGGACAGCTCCTTCACCAGTGAGCGGCGCTCAATGCCGGTTTTCGCCAGAAAGCCCTCGGCTTTGGCCCGATCGAACCGGGGATGCACCCCAGCCATATAGTCCAGCGCCTCACTGACCTTGAGCCAGCCGGGCAGGATGGCGGTATCGGCAATAAACGACACCCGCTCCATCAGGGCCGTGCGCTGACGCTGCGGATCCAACCCCAGCACCCGCAGATGCCCCTCCACCCGGGCGAGACCGAGAATGCCCTTGAGCAGGGTGGTCTTCCCCGCGCCATTGGGGCCGATCAGGCCCATGATCCGACCCGGCTCCAGGGTCAGGTCGATGCCTTTCAATACCGTTTTGGGCCCGTAGGCCTTGCGCAGGCCGCGCGCGTCAATCACCGCTGTCATGCCTTATCCTCCCGTTGATAATCCGCCAGGGCGCGCCGCAGCGCCTCGCCCTCAATGCCCAGACGACGCGCCCGCGCCACCACCTCGGGCAGTTCCTGCTCCAGAAATAGTTTGCGCTCGCGCGCGAGTAAGTGCTCACGTGCACCGGCCAGAACAAACATCCCCAGACCCCGTCGCTTTTCCACCAACCCCTCATCCACCAGGGCCTGATAGGCTTTCGCCACGGTGAGGTGGTTGATCTGATAATCCGCCGAGAGCTGTCGCACCGAGGGCAGTGCATCCCCCTCGGCGATCTCCCCCTGCAATATCAACCGCACCACCCGCTCGTAGAGCTGGCGGTAGATGGGTTGGTCGTCATTCCAGATATCGGCCACAATGGCTCCCTTGGTGAACTGGTGTTATACATAACTATAACACCATACCTGAATTCAGCAAGTTGATTTATTAGAGTTCTTTTCTACAACACTTCGTGGCGGAGTGCTCCGCCTGGGTACCCCCTTGTGAGACACGCCGTGAACCCGTCCATGGGGGCTCATCACCCGCC
>NZ_DFTP01000041.1:254-2424 GCF_002381585.1 Marinimicrobium sp. UBA4209 | reverse complement strand
CGTGTCTTGAAAGGGCTTCCCCTCCCCGGACCGGACTTGATTGAACCACCATTAACCGCTCTCACAAAAATTCCCCAAAAACAAGACTGGTCTGGCGGAGCCAATTGCGGATAATGAGCGGCCTTGGCATTTTGTTTAATCAGAGATTCTCAACCTTAGGTCAGCGCATGAACAGCATCTCCCAACGCATCGCCGAAGAACTGAACTGCCGCGAACAGCAGGTCGCAGCCGCCGTCGCCCTGCTCGACGAAGGCGCCACCGTGCCCTTCATCTCCCGCTACCGGAAAGAAGTCACCGGCGGGCTGGACGACACCCAGATGCGTAACCTCGAAGAGCGCCTGCGCTACCTGCGGGAGCTCGAAGACCGCCGCGAGGCCATTCTCAAGAGCATCGCCGAGCAGGAAAAACTGACCCCCGAGCTCGAGCGGGACATCAAGGCGGCGGATACCAAGACCCGCCTGGAAGATCTCTACTTACCCTACAAGCCCAAGCGTCGCACCAAGGGCCAGATCGCCATCGAGGCGGGCCTGGAGCCCCTGGCCGAGGCGCTGCTGGGGGATCCGAGCCTGGATCCGGAGACCGAAGCCGCGAAATACCTGAACCCCGAACACAAGATCGACGACACCAAGGCCGCACTGGATGGCGCCAAGTACATCCTGATGGAGCGCTTCAGCGAAGACGCCGAGCTGCTCGGCAAGCTGCGCCACTTCCTCAAGCACGAAGCCAACCTGAGCGCCCGAGTGGCGCCGGGTAAGGACGCCGACCAGTCCCAGGAAGTACAGAAGTTCCGGGATTATTTTGAGCACGATGAGCCCCTCAAGAGCGTGCCCTCTCATCGCGCGCTGGCCATGTTTCGGGGCCGCAACGAAGGCATTCTCAACCTGTCTCTGACGCTGGGTGAGAAGGAGCCCGAGCGCACCGAAGCCCATCCCTGCGAAGCCATGGTGGCCGATCACTGGCAGATTCGCGACCAGGGCCGGGCCGGGGACAAGTGGCTGGGCGAGGTGGTGCGCTGGACCTGGCGGGTGAAGCTGCTGACCCACCTGGAAACCGACCTGCTCAGTGAGCTGCGGGAAGTGGCCGAGGAGGCCGCGATCAAGGTGTTTGCCGCCAATATGAAAGACCTGCTGCTGGCCGCACCGGCGGGCCAGAAAGCCACCATCGGCCTGGACCCGGGCTTGCGCACCGGGGTGAAAGTGGCCGTGGTAGACGCCACCGGCAAGGTGGTTGATCACGGCGCCATTTTCCCCACCGCGCCTCAATTCAAAATCGCTGAAGCCGAAGCGGTCATTGTCGCGTTGTGCAAAAAGCACGATGTGGAGCTGATCGCCATCGGCAACGGTACTGCCTCCCGGGAAACCGAAAAATTTGTTCAGGACATGCTGAAAAAGCACAGCGACCTGAAAGCCAAGAGCGTGATGGTAAACGAGTCCGGTGCCTCGGTGTACTCGGCCTCCGAGTTTGCCGCCAAAGAATTTCCGGACCTGGACGTCACCATTCGCGGTGCCATTTCCATCGCCCGTCGCCTCCAGGACCCGCTGGCGGAATTGGTGAAAATCGATCCGAAATCCATTGGTGTGGGCCAGTACCAGCACGACGTATCCCAGACCCAACTCGCACGGGAGCTGGACGCCGTGGTGGAAGACTGTGTGAACGCCGTGGGCGTGGAAGTGAACACCGCCTCGGCGCCGCTGCTGGCGCGCGTGTCCGGTCTGAACCAGACCCTGGCCAACAACATTGTTGAATTCCGCAACGCCAACGGCGTGATCCGCTCGCGCAGCGAACTGAAAAAAGTGCCGCGCCTTGGGGACAAAACCTTTGAGCAGGCGGCGGGCTTTTTGCGCATCGCCGGCAGCGACAACCCGCTGGACGCCTCCGGTGTGCACCCGGAAGCCTACAGCGTGGTGGAGAAAATCGCCCAGATCAACGCCCGTGAAGTGAAGGGCCTGATCGGCGACTCGGCGTTTCTGCGCAGCCTGAAAGCGGCGGAGTACACCGACGAAAAATTCGGGGTCCCGACGGTCACCGATATCATCCGCGAGCTGGACAAACCCGGCCGCGACCCCCGCCCGGAATTCAAAACCGCCCAGTTCCAGGAAGGTGTGGACACCATCAAGGACCTGGAGCCGGGAATGATCCTGGAAGGCTCGGTGACCAACGTCACCAACTT
>NZ_DFTP01000041.1:0-208 GCF_002381585.1 Marinimicrobium sp. UBA4209 | reverse complement strand
AACGTCACCAACTTCGGTGCCTTTATCGATATCGGCGTTCACCAGGATGGCCTGGTGCACATCTCCGCCCTGTCCAACACCTTTGTGAAAGATCCCCGCGAAGTGGTCAAGGCTGGCGATGTGGTGAAAGTCAAAGTGATGGAAGTGGATGTGCCGCGCAAACGCATCGGCCTGTCCATGCGCCTTGACGATGAGCCGGGTGAGAAAA
>NZ_DFTP01000107.1:79985-80182 GCF_002381585.1 Marinimicrobium sp. UBA4209 | reverse complement strand
GAAGATGAAATGGTGGCGCAGCGGCTGGAAAACCTCTCCTGCCCGCTGATTCTGGCCATCAACAAAGTCGACAAGATTGAACAGAAAGACACGCTGTTGCCGCACCTGCAGAAGCTGAGCGAGCGGTTTCCCAAGGCGGAAATGATCCCGCTGTCCGCGTTGCGCAACACCAATCTGGATCGGCTCGAGGACTTGAT
>NZ_DFTP01000107.1:29795-79908 GCF_002381585.1 Marinimicrobium sp. UBA4209 | reverse complement strand
TGATTGTCGAGCGGTTGCCGGAGGGGATACATCTGTTTCCGGAAGATCAGCTGACGGACAAAAGCTCGCGCTTCATGGCAGCAGAAATGGTGCGTGAAAAAATCACCCGCCAGCTGGGTGATGAGCTTCCCTATCAGATGGCGGTGGAAATCGAAGAGTTCAAAGACGATGGCCGGATTCTGCACATCTCCGCCGTGGTGCTGGTGGAGCGGGATGGCCAGAAGCGCATTCTGATCGGCGACCGTGGCGAGCGTATCAAGCAGATTGGTCAGCAGGCCCGACTGGATATGGAAAAGCTGTTTGATCAGAAGGTGATGCTCAAGCTCTGGGTCAAAGTGAAATCGGGTTGGTCCGATGACAGCCGCGCCCTGCGCAGTCTGGGTTACGACGACCTGTAAAGGCGGGGGCGCGATATGCGCATTGAGTTCCAGCCCGCCTATGTATTGCACACCCGTCCCTACCGGGATACCAGCCTGTTGCTGGATCTTTTGACGCCGGATTTTGGCCGGATTGGCGCCGTCGCCAAGGGGGTGCGCCGGGGTAAAAGCCAGCGTCGCCCCTTGCTCAACCCCTTCATTCCCATACTGGTCTCGCTCGGTGGCCGAAGCAGCCTGAAAACCCTCACGGCGGTGGAGGCGGATGGTATCGGTCATCGGCTGGCCGGCCTGTCGCTCTACAGTGGCTTTTACGTCAATGAGCTGATTGTGCGTCTGCTCGGAGAGCAGGACCCCAACCCGGATCTGTTTGACGATTACCGCTGGACGATGAATGCCCTGTCCACCAACCCGGCGGATGCCTCGCCGGAGCCGGTATTGCGTCAGTTCGAGTGGCGCCTGCTGGATGGGCTGGGCTACGGGATCAGCTTTACCGAGGAAGCGGACACCGGCGAACCGGTGCGCGCCGACGCTCTCTATCGCTTCGACCCCGAAGCCGGCTTCATTCCCACCTACAGTAGCCGTGACCCGCAGGAGACGCCCAAGCTGTTTGTGGGGTCGGACCTGCTGGCCTGCGCCCAGGCCGACTTTTCCGAGCCTCAGACTCTGATGACCGCCAAGCGCCTCAGCCGACTGATGCTGCACCCGCTGTTGGGGAGTAAGCCATTGAAAAGTCGGGACCTGTTCCGCCCGGCCTGATGGTAGCGGCATCGCTTTGGGCTGCTTTGCAACCGGTGCCAAAGCTAATTATTGTATTATAATAGGGCGTTTCGTAGAATGACCGGTACGAATAACGCTGATAACGACAACGATAGAAGGTATGGATTATGACGAGTATCTCTCCTCTGCGACAGCTGTTGGCCGGGGGCGCCCTGGTGGCTGCCGGACTGGGCCTGGTTGCCTGTTCCGAGGCGCCTGAGGAAACCTCCTCCGCCAACGCTAATGTCGACAACGGATTGCCTGAGTATCAGGTCCCCCTGGTCGAGTTCGGGGCCGATCCCTGGATTCATCGCACCGAAGACGGTCAATATTACTTTATTTCCACCGCGCCGGAGTTCGATCGGATCGAACTGGTCACTGCCGACACTCTCAATGGCCTGGCCGACGCCGAGCCCAAGGTGATCTGGCAGCGTCCGGACGAAGGACCCACGGCGGGGAACGTCTGGGCACCGGAGCTGCACCGTATTGATGGCGTCTGGTATGTGCACGTAGCGCTGGGTCACGGCGATCAACCATTCCGCATGCGGATGCATGTTCTGTCGAATCCCAACGAAGACCCGATGACCGGGGAGTGGACCGACGAGGGTGCTATCGAGACTCCCTGGGAGAGCTTCTCCCTTGATGCCACCACCTTTGAGCACAACGGCAAGCGCTATCTGATATGGGCCCAGAGTGATCAGCAGGGGCGCTACAATTCCGCGCTCTACCTGGCCGAAATGGACAGCCCTACGTCCATTACCGGACCGGTGATCGCCATTACCGAGCCCGAGCTCGATTGGGAGCAGGTGGGCTACAAGGTCAATGAAGGCGCGGCGGTGCTCAAGCGCAACGGCCGGATTTTCGTGACCTATTCCGCGGCGGCCACGGATCACAACTATGCGGTGGGTCTGGTATGGGCGGATGACGACGCCGATCTGACCGATCCCGCCTCCTGGAAGAAATCCCCCGAGCCGGTGTTCCACACCAACGAGTCTCTGGAGCGTTTCGGCCCCGGGCACAACAGCTTCACTGTGGCGGAAGACGGCGAGACGGACCTGATGGTCTATCACGCTCGCAGCTACAAGGAACTGAAGGGCAATCCGCTGACCGATCCCAACCGCCACGCCCGGGTGCGGGTGATCGGATGGGATGAGGACGGGTTTCCGGAGTTCTATCAGAACCGTCCGGACAACCACCACCTGAACTCCGAGCAGTACGAAGATTCCAGTGCGGACGCCTCTGAGTATGGCCGCGCCTACATCAGCAAGGAGTCGTTCGGCGAGCTGCCCGACGGCCGCGAAGTGATCCGTTTCACCCTGAACAATGGTGAAGGCATGGAGGTCAAGCTGATGAACTACGGAGGCATCATCACGCACCTGACCGTACCGGATCAGAACGGTGAGCTGGATAACGTGGTACTGGGTTTTGAGACGCTGAACGATTATCTGGAACAGAACCCGCCGTACTTCGGCGCGCTGATTGGTCGCTATGGCAACCGTATTGCCAACGGCCGTTTTGATCTGAACGGTGAGACCATCACGCTGGATCAGAACGACGGCGACAACCACCTGCACGGTGGGGTTGTGGGCTTTGATAAGAAGCTGTGGGACGCCAAGTTTGTCTCCGACGAGCGGGGTCTGGCGGTCGAGCTGTTCCTGCTGAGCGAAGACGGGGATCAGGGTTATCCGGGTAATCTGGAAGTGACCACCCGTTATGTCCTGACCGATGATAACGAGCTGATCACGGAATTCCGCGCGGAAACCGACAAGGCGACGCCGGTGAACCTGACCCAGCATACTTACTTCAATCTGTCGGGTGAAGGCAAGATTCTGGATCACACTCTGCAGATCAATGCCGATCGCTACACCCCCGTGGACAGCGGCCTGATTCCCACCGGCGAGCTGGCACCCGTTGCCGGTACCCCGCTGGATTTCACCGAGCCCAAGCCGATTGGCGAAGACATCAATGCGGATCATCCACAACTGATGCGCGTGGGCGGTGGTTTTGACCACAACTTTATTTTGAACCGCGAGGGTCAGGATGGGTTGATCGTAGCGGCTCGTGCCGAAGATCCGAACACTGGCCGGGTGCTGGAAGTGTTGACCGAGGAGCCGGCGATTCAGTTCTATTCCGGTAATTTCCTGGACGGCTCGCTGTCCGATGGCGAGCGCGAGTTTGTCCTCCACGGCGGCTTCTGCCTGGAGCCCCAGCACTATCCGGATTCACCCAACCAGCCGGAATTCCCGAGCACCATTCTGGAGCCGGGTGAGGTGTATGAAACCAGCATGAGCTTCCGGTTTGATGTGAAGTAAAACGTTCGAAAGAACGGAGCGCATGAACCGCCCTTGGCTGTAGGCCTTGGGCGGTTTTTTTATTAGGAGGTTTTTTTACAGGTGCTTCGTCGCGGAGTGCTGCGGAAGGGTACACCGCTTTGGGACACGCTGTGAATACATCCCTGTACGCTCGATCACCCGCCGTCCAGGCGGGTGACGGTCCCAAAGCGGTGTACCCTTCCTCCGCCAGTGCCGAATTAGGCCGTGTTAGAAATAGATCATTTGGAATGCTTGGCTCCCACCTCCTCATGCTGCGTAGGGCGGGTAAGCGAAGCGCACCCGCCGTTACCCTTGCGTTACGCCACATCAATGTTCTGTATGGGTGTCCAAGTGCGGGAACGGCGGGTGCGCGCTTTGCGCTTACCACGCCCTACGCAGCCTGAGGAGTTTAAAATCGACGACCTCGACCCTCTCTATTTCTAACACGGTCTAATCCGGCACTGGCGGAGGGAGGGTGTCCCCCTTTGAGACCGTCGCCTGCCTGGATGACAGGCGATCGAGCCCCCATGGATGGGTTTACGGCGTGTCTCAAAGGGGGACACCCTCCCGCAGCACTCCACGACGAAGTAACCAAACAAAAAAACGGCCCACCCCAAAAGGTGAGCCGTTTTCGGAATGTTCATCGGCATCCTTGCCGAACGTTCAATGCCTTACCAGAACCGCATGTAAATGAAGGCGGTGATGCCGAGAATGATAACGGTGTGGATGATATCCCACTTATCAATGCCGGCCTTGATTTCGGCACGCTGTTCCTTACTGATCGACCCATAGGTCAGGCCGGCCACCTGCTCATCGCTGGCCTGACGGGTGAAGAAGCTCACCCCGATGACCAGCAGCACAATGGCAATAAACAGGACCGAGCAGAAGTACAGCCAGTTCAGGTCAACCATGCCCAGCCAGATACTGCCCTCGGGCAGGCTGTCTTCGAAGATGGTCAGCACCAGGCGCGTCATGCCGATCACGAAACCGGCGACCAGACCGGTGATACCGGCGGCGGGGGTGATTTTGCGAGAGAACACACCCAGCAGGAATACTGCGGCAATACCCGGGGCAATCAGCGACTGAACCAGCTGCAGATACTCATACAGTACATCGGCGATGGACTGCATGATCGGAATCCACAGAATACCCAGTGCGACCACGGCTACGGTGGCATAACGGCCCACTTTCACCAGGTGCTGTTCGCTCGACTGGGGCTTGTACTTCTTGTAGAAATCGATGGTGAACAGGGTCGCCGAGGAGTTGAACAGCGAGGCCAGGGAGCTCATTAGCGCTGCGATCAGACCACCGATCACAATGCCCTTGATACCCGAGGGCAGCAACTCGGTTACCAGCGTGGCAAAGGCCTGGTCCGCACTGGCCAGGTTGATCTGGCCCTGCTCGTGCAGTGCGTAGGCGATCATGCCCGGGAACAGGAAGATGAATACCGGCAGCAGCTTCAGGTAACCGGCGAAGATGGTACCGCGACGGGCGGCCTGAATGCCTTTGGCGGTCAGCACACGCTGAACAATGTACTGGTCAGTACACCAGTACCACAGACCGATGATGATGGAACCGCCGATCACGCCCAGCCAGGGGAATTCCGGATCGTCCAGTGGCCGCATCAGGCTCATGCGCTCAGCGTTGATGCGCTCCAGCTCTTCCATGCCGCCGACTTTATCCATGCCCACAAACAGGATGACCAGAGAACCCAGGATCAGGATCGGCGTCTGAATGACCGAGGTGACCAGAATGGCCTTCATGCCCCCGGCGACGGTGTACAGACCGGTAATCAATACCAGGCCCATGGCCGCGATCCAGAAGAAGTCGATGCCCCAGAGGGAATCGATACCCAGTACGGTTTTCAGTACCACGCCACCGGCGTAGACCGTGACCGACACTTTGGTCAGAACGTAACTGACCAGTGAGATGAACGAGAGGAAGGTGCGTGAGCTACTGGAGTAACGGCGCTCCAGGTACTCGGGCATGGTGTAGACCTTGGCGCTCCAGTAGAAGGGCGCAAACACCCAGCCGAGAAGGATGATAATCCACGACTGCAGTTCCCAGTGGGCCATGGCCATGCCTGTCTGGGCACCGGCGCCGGAGAGGCCGACCAGATGCTCGGAGCCGATATTGGAGGCGAAAATGGAGGCCCCGATTACCAGCCAGCCCGCATTGCGGCCCGCCAGGAAGTAATCGGTGGTGTCTTTTTCCTTCTCCATGAAGGACCAGACCACTACCCCAAGAAGAATCAGGAAGAACAGGCCGAGAACGGCCCAGTCCAGACCACTGAATGGAATCATCGTTATCTACCACCCTGGTTTTTTTAGGCTAAGAAATAGCGTTATTGGATGGCTCCCAAGGAAGGAACCTACTTATTAAAGTATTATCATATCATTTAAAGCAGCGGTCTGAGAATCACCGATTGCGCCGGAATCGGTAAATTTACGGGTCGACGTCGAATAAAGCGCTGATATCCCGCTCGTAAGCCCAGCGTAAAATCTCGTCCACCTCATTGTCGAGCGCCCTGATCGGGCTGGCGACTTGATCATACTGACGGGCCTGCAGTATTTTGTCGAGAAGGCCGCTGATCCGTTTCAGGCGGGGCACGCCGCAGTAGCAGCAGCTACCGTACAGTCGGTGCACCAACTCTTCCAGCTGCTCGAAATCCTGGTTGTCGAAGGCCTGGTTGATGGCGTCCCGCTCACCACCCAGGTTCTTGACCAGCATTTCCAGCATGTCCCGGGCCAGGGTCGGCTTGTGGTTGGCGAGCTTGAGGCACAGGGGAATGTCCACCGGGCTGGGCTGTTCATCCTCGGCCAGTTCAATGGCGGGCAGCCTGGGTTGGGTCGGCGTGCCGTGAACCGGGCCCTCCACGGCCTGACGCCCATTGAGCGGTACCCAGCGATTGACGATATGGGCCAACTGGTTTTCGCTGACCGGCTTGCTGACGCAGTCGTCCATACCGGCGATCAACAGTTCCGCTTTTTGTTCGGTCATAGAGTGGGCGGTGAGGGCAATGATCGGGGTGCGCCGCCGGGGGTGATCGATGCGCAGCCGTTTGGTGGTCTCGATGCCGTCCATGCCGGGCATCTGGATGTCCATGAAAATCAGGTCGAATTCCTGTTTCCGACACCATTCCAGTGCTTCCTTGCCGCTGGTGGCCAGTACCACTTCGGTGTTCAGACCGCGCAGCAGCTCTCCGGCCAGTTGCAGGTTGGCGGGATTGTCATCGACCACCAGAATGCGGGCGGCGGGTTTGCCGCCGGCGTTCGGGCCTTTGCTCTGGGCGTCGCCCGGGCGCTTCAGGGGAATGTCCATCTGCCGCGCCAGGGTCTCCAGCAATGCCTCGTAGCTGATCGGTTTATTGATGAAGGTGGTGCTGCAGGTGTCCACGCCCTGGCGGAACAGGCGCTGGTGTGCCGGGGTGCAGCAGGCGATCAGAATGCAGTCGAATTCGCGCCGCAGCTGTTGGGTCAGGCTTTCCAGCAGGGGCGCCTGGAGCTTGCGCTCGCTCGGTGCGATATCCATGAACACCAGGCGAAACGCATCGTCCCGCTCCTGGGCTTTGCGCAGGGCCGGGAAGATATCGTGAATGGAGGAGATGGTGTCCGTGTCGGCCTGCCACAGGTGCAGCAGTTGCTCCAGTTGGTGGCAGGACGGGGGGTTGTCGCTGCAGATCAGGGCCCGTTCTCCCAACAGCAGACGTTCGGCCGGGGTCTCCGGCAGACTCTTGTCGATACCCAGACGGGCGGTGAACCAGAACCGGGCCCCCTGCTCGGGCTGGCTCTCAACGCCGATTTCGCCGCCCATGCGTTCCACCAGTCCCTTACAGATCACCAGGCCGAGACCGGTGCCACCGTATTCCCGGGTGCTGGAGGTGTCCGCCTGGTTGAACGCGCTGAACAGCCGCTCTTTCTGTTCGGCGGTGAGGCCAATGCCGTTGTCACTGACGCTGACCTTGAGGGTGAGCTGGGTTTCCTGGCGGTTGATCAGGGCGGTGTGCACGACAATGTTGCCCTGCTGGCTGAACTTGATCGCGTTGCTCACCAGGTTGGTCAGCACCTGTTTGAAGCGCAGCGGATCACCGAGCAGGTGCAGCGGCAGGTTGTCGTCGAGCAGGGTCACCAGTTGCAGGTTTTTCTCGTGGGCATCCGGCGCCAGAATGTGTACGGCTTCCTCCACAACTTTGCGCAAGGGCAGGGGGACATAGTCCAGCGTCAGTTTGCCGGACTCGATTTTGGAGAAGTCCAGAATGTCGTTGATCACGGTCAGCAGGTTCTGGGAGGAGTCCCGGATGGTCTCCAGGTACTCTTTCTGCTGTTCGTCCAGGTCGGTTTTCAGGGCCAGATTGGTGAACCCGAGAATGCCGTTGAGCGGGGTGCGGATTTCGTGACTGGTGTTGGCCAGAAACTCTGATTTGATCCGGCTGGCTTCCAGGGCCTCCTTGCGGGCCATGTTCAGCTCGATATTCTGGATCTCAATGGTTTCCAGGGTCTCGCGCAGGTCCTCGGTGGACTGGTCGATGTTCACCTGCATATCCCGGTGAGCCTGTTCCAGGGATTCGGCGGTGTCGTTCACCGCTCGGGCCAGCTCGTCCAGCTCACGGCTTCCCATACTCGGTAGGCGGCGGTCCATCTGGCCGCGGGCCATGCCCTGGATTGTTTCCCGGATCTGGTTCAGTGGGCGCGTTAAGTGCTTGTAAAGACGGGTGGAGAACCACGCACACAGCGCCAGGCACACCAGCGTCAGTACCAGGGTAATCAGGATGGTCTGGTAACGCAGCACCAGAAACGGTGAGGCCAGCAGCTCCACCTCGATCCAGCCGGGCGATGGCGCGCCGTCCCGGCCCGGGACCGGATGGGCAAAGCGGATCGATTTGGGGGTTTCCCGCTGTTGGGGCTGGCTCAGGTCCGCCGGTGCGGGATTGACCAGCGGCAGCATGCGAGGCCCGCTGTGAATGGTGGTGCCGCTGTCTTTGAGATACAGCTCGACGGCCCGGATGTAGGGCTCTTCCAGAGAGGCCTGAATGACCGAGCGCATTAGGTCCGGGTCATTCCGGCTCAGGGTTTCGGCGCTGATTTCGGCCAGTTTCTCACTCAACGCGCCTCCGCGCTGGCTGACAAACTTGTTCAATTGCGCCAGATACAGGTAGGTCAGAGTGAAGGCGAGGATCAGGGTGACACCCAGGGCGGGGAAGAGTACCAGGCGCCATATCTGGGTTTTGATGTCGGTCAGTCTCATGGGGCTTGTTATCGTTTCCGTTCCGTGTGCGGCCAAGTCCGCTGGTTTGGTTTCACCTTAGCATATTCAGCGGTAGAATAGCGGGCTTTTGCGGGGTCTGTGAAGCGGTTCCCAGCCCCGTCCCATCGATGGTTATGGCGTTCAGATTATGGCGGTATCCCCTTTTCCGACGATTGTGTCCTGTGTTGGCAATACACCGCTGGTGCGCCTGCAGCGGCTGCCCGGCGACACCAGCAACGAGATTCTGGTCAAGCTCGAAGGCAATAACCCGGCGGGTTCGGTCAAGGACCGGCCGGCCCTGTGGATGATCCAGCAGGCTGAGGCCCAGGGATTGATCCAGCCGGGCGATACCCTGATCGAGGCCACCAGTGGCAACACCGGCATCGCCCTGGCGATGGTGGCGGCGATCAAAGGGTATCGGATGATCCTGATCATGCCCGATAACAGCACTCAGGAGCGCAAGGATGCCATGACGGCCTACGGCGCCGAGCTGATTCAGGTGACCGAGGAGGAGGGCATGGAAGGCGCCCGCGATCTGGCGCTGAGGATGCAGGCCGAGGGGCGTGGTCGGGTACTCGATCAGTTTGGCAACGCCTCCAACCCCCAGGCCCACTACGAGACCACCGGCCCGGAAATCTGGCATCAGACCGACGGGCGGATCACCCACTTCATCAGCTCCATGGGTACCACGGGGACCATCATGGGGTGCTCCCGCTATTTCAAGGAGCAGAATCCGAACATCGAAATCATCGGCCTGCAGCCGGATGAAAACGCCAAAATCCCGGGGATTCGCCGCTGGCCGGAAGCCTATCTGCCGAAAATTTACGACGCGTCCCGGGTCGACCATATCGTCAATATGCCCCAGCAACTGGCGGAGGAGACCATGCGGGCCCTGGCCCGTCAGGAGGGCATTTTTGCCGGGGTCTCTTCCGGCGGTTCGGTGGCGGCGGCGCTGGAGTTGAGCCGACACGTCAGCAACGCAGTGATTGTGGCCATCGTCTGTGATCGGGGCGATCGCTACCTGTCGTCCGGCGTATACCGGGCATGAGCCGCCGGCCACCCGCGCGTCCCGGTCGGCGACCCCGCTCGGGGCGCAAACCCCGGTTCCAACCCCGACACCTGCCCGATGCCCTGACCGTGGAACGCCTGAGCCACGACGGCCGGGGCATTGTCCGCTGGCAGGGCAAGACCCTGTTTGTCGCCGGCGCTCTGCCGGGGGAGTCGGTCCGCGTGCTCCTGGAAGGGGAGCAGAGCCGGTACGCCGAGGGCTCCGCCGCCGAAGTGCTCGCGCCAGCACCGGAGCGGCAAACCCCGCCCTGTCCACATTTTCGGGAGTGTGGCGGCTGTCAGTTGCAGCACGTGCGGCCCGATACGCAGCTCACTTTCAAGCAGAAGGCCCTGCTGGACCAGTTGTCCCGGTGGGGCGGCGTCGTACCGCGCCAGGTCGCCCCCGCCATTGAATCCCCCAGCGAGGGCTATCGCCATCGGGCCCGCCTGGGCGTCTGGACGGACAAGCGCGGCCAGGTCACCCTCGGGTTTCGTCGACGGGGCCAGCGGGAACTGGTGAGTATCGGGCACTGCGATGTGCTGGCACCGGCGCTCAACGCCCTGATTGAACCGCTGAACCGGTGGCTGTCTGGCCTTCAGGCGCGCGGCGCCATCAGTCATATCGAGCTGATTCTGGCGAGTGAAGGGCCAGCGCTGGTTCTCCGGGAAATCAAAACGCTGAAAGACGCTGATTGCGAAGCGCTGGCCACCGCTTTGCCCGCCGTCCCGCCGGAGCGGATCTGGCGCCAAATCAACGACCAGAGCACGCTACTCACGTTGGGCGGAGAGCCCTGTGATCCCCGGCTGAGCTACGAGCTACCTGAGTTCGATCTCAGCCTGGCGTTTCATCCCCAGGACTTCACCCAGGTGAATGCCGAGGTCAACCGCCGCATGGTCCACCAGGCGATGGACTGGTTGGCCCCTCGGCCCGGAGAGCAGGTGCTGGACCTGTTTTGTGGCATCGGCAACTTTACGCTACCCTTGGCCCGCTCCGGCGCCCGGGTACTGGGGCTGGAGGGGGCCGCCAGCATGGTGAGCCGGGGCGAAGAGAACGCCCAGCGCAATCACCTGGAGGCAAGCTTCGCCCAGGCCAACCTGGCCGACCCCAGCCCCGCCATGCGCCGCCGTTGGGGCACGCCGGATGCGGTGCTGATCGACCCGCCGAGAGAAGGCGCGCGCGAGGTTCTGGACACAGTGATAAAACTCCGGCCGGGCCGCCTGGTCTATGTGTCCTGCAATCCCGCCACCCTGGCGAGGGATGCCGCCGAATTGGCCAAGTCGGGTTATGACTTGCAATCCGTCGGCGTGCTGGATATGTTCCCGCACACCGAACATGTGGAATCCATGGCGCTGTTCGAGCGCCGCTAACACCGACAGGACGATCTCCGGGCTTTTTGACGGCCGGGGGTCGAGGGTGAACAAGACCGATGGTAAAAGTTCGAGAAGACCATCCCGTTGCCGACGACGGCACCATTGACATTGACGCCTGGCTTGAGCGATTGCCCGGGGCGGCGGAGCGCTCAGAAGAAAGCCAGGCGCAGCTGCTCCGGGCCTGTGCCCTCAGCGCCGAAGCCGACCGGGTCAACACTCAGGTTGAGTATGACTGGGGCAGCAGTTGTCTGAGTATCGGGCTGGATATGGCCGAGTTGCTGGCGGATCTGCAACTGGATCAGGACACCCTGGTGGCGGCCATTCTCTACCGGGCGGTGCGCGAAGAGCGCCTCACCCTTGAGGCCGTCCAGAAAGCCTTTGGCGAGACGGTGGCCAAGCTGATCAAGGGCGTATTGCGCATGGCCGCGATCAGCTATCAGCGCGGCGATGGCGACGAGCGGGTGTTCGGTCGGCAATCCGAAGAGCAGGCGGAAAATATCCGCAAGATGCTGGTGGCCATGGTCGATGATGTGCGCGTGGCGCTGATCAAGCTGGCCGAGCGCACCTGCGCCATACGCGCGGTCAAGGACTCAGGCCCCCAGCGGCGGCGGCAGGTCGCCCGGGAAGTGGCGGACGTCTACGCCCCCCTGGCGCACCGCCTGGGCATTGGCCACATCAAGTGGGAACTGGAAGACCTGGCCTTCCGCTATCTGGAGCCGGCGGATTACAAGCGCATCGCCACACTGCTGGATGAGCGGCGGCTGGCGCGCCAGGAATACATCGACAACGTCCTGAAGGTGTTGCGCGATGAGTTGAAAGACGCCCATATTGACGGTGAGGTCACCGGCCGGGCCAAGCACATTTACAGCATCTGGCGGAAGATGCAGCGCAAGGGCATCAGCTTCTCCCAGGTGTACGACATTCGGGCCGTGCGCATACTGGTGCCCACCGTGCGCGACTGCTACACCGTGCTGGGTATCGTGCACAGTCAGTGGCGCAACATCCCCCACGAGTTCGATGACTACATCGCCTCGCCCAAGGAAAATGGCTACCGGTCACTGCATACCGCGGTCATTGGTCCGGACAACAAAGTACTGGAAATTCAGATCCGCACCTTCGCCATGCACGATGAGGCGGAGCTGGGGGTGTGTGCCCACTGGCGCTATAAAGGTACCGATACCGATGCCAGTGAAAAAAGCTACGAACAGAAAATTGCCTGGTTGCGTCAGGTGCTCGAGTGGCACGACGAGTTGGGCGGCGACGGCCAGCCGCTCAAGGAAGGCCTGCGCGCGGTAGATCAGGACCGCATCTACGTGTTTACCCCGGAAGGCCACGTGGTGGATTTGCCCAAAACCGCCACCCCGCTGGATTTTGCCTACCGCATTCACACGGATGTGGGTCATCGCTGTCGCGGTGCCAAGGTCAACAACCGTATCGTGCCCCTGAACTATCACCTGAATACCGCCGATCAAGTGGAAATTCTCACCGGCAAGCGGGAGGCGCCCAGCCGGGATTGGCTGTCGCCGGCACTGGGCTATATCAACACCGCCCGGGCCCGGGCCAAGGTGCAGCACTGGTTCAAGGTGCAGGCACGGGACCAGAACATTGCCGAAGGTCAGGCGCTGTTGGATCGGGAATTCAAACGGTTGGCGCTGCTGGATCTGGATTTCGAAGCCCTGGCCCACAAACTGAATATGCAGAGTCTGGACGACCTCTACGCCGCGGTAGGCGCCAGCGATATCGGTGTCGGTCAGGTACTGAGTGCCGCTCAGCGACTGCTCAAGGCCTCGCGCCCGGAAGAGCTGGTCATCCCGTTCAAGGCCAAATCCGGCAAACGCAAGAAAGATTCGGATGTCTACATCGAAGGTGTGGGCAACCTGCTCACCCAGATTGCCAGTTGCTGTAACCCGGTCCCCGGGGATGCCATTACCGGCTATATCACCCTGGGTAAAGGCGTGTCCATTCACCGACAGGATTGCAGCAACATCTTGCAGCTTCAGGCCGATGAACCCCAGCGGATCATCAAAGTGTCCTGGGGTGAGACGCCTCAGAGCAGCTACTCGGTGGATATCATCATCGAAGCCTACGACCGTCAGGGGCTGCTGCGGGACATCACCACACTGCTGGACAGCGAACGTATCAACATCAGCGCCATGCAGACGCTGTCCGACAAGCGCAAGAACACCGTGGATATGCTGGTCAGCGCCGAGATTCGAAGCATCGATGAACTGAGCCGAATCCTCACGCGCCTCAACCAGCTACCCAACATTGCCTCGGCCCGCCGCAAACACTAAGCGCTGGCACCAAAACAACCCGTAGGGCGGATAAGGCCAACGGCCGCATCCGCCGCAACCCAAACACTCGGGACCATCACAATCATGCCTCACACTGTAGACGACTTACTCTACCTCATGTCCCGCCTGCGCGAGCCCAACACCGGCTGCCCCTGGGACCTGAAGCAGTCCTACCGCACCATCGCCCCCTCCACCCTGGAAGAGGCCTACGAAGTGGTGGACACCATCGAGCGGGGCGACTATGACCATCTGCGCGAAGAGCTCGGAGATCTGCTGTTTCAGGTGATTTTCTACAGCCAACTGGGCAAGGAAGAGGAGCGCTTTGATTTCGGCCAGATCGTTGATGGCTTGGTGAGCAAACTGATTCGCCGTCACCCGCATGTCTTCCCCGATGGCACCCTGGACAGTCGCGTGGACGACCAGGCCTCATTGCCGGCGGATGTCAAACAGCGCTGGGAGGCCATCAAACAGCAGGAGCGGGAAGAGAAGGGCGTGCGGGGTGTACTCGACGACGTGCCCCTGAATCTCCCGGCCCTCAGCCGCGCGGCCAAATTGCAAAAACGCGCCGCCAACGTCGGCTTCGATTGGCCGGACGTCCGCGGTCCCCTGGGTAAAATCCGGGAGGAGACCGACGAGTTGACCGAGGCGCTGGAGGCCGGCGACCAGGCTCACCTGACCGAAGAGCTGGGCGACCTGCTGTTCGCCGTCACCAATACCGCCCGCCACCTGAAGATCGACCCCGAAGCGGCTCTGCGTCAGGCCAACCGCAAGTTTGAGCAGCGCTTCCGCTACGTCGAGCAGAATGCCGAGGGAAATCTGAACGATCACTCTCTCGAAGCCCTCGATACCCTCTGGAACCAAGCCAAAACCCAACCCCGTAGGTCGGATTAGCGCAAAGCGCGTAATCCGACAATCCCACCCGATCCCCACAACGTGGGCTTACGGCCTTCGGCCTAAACCAACCTACGAATCGGTAAGCCACTCCACCAATCGATTGCAACGCCATCTTATGACTCTGGCGCCGAAATCAGCCTTCTCCTTATAAACAAAAACTCTGTGACCACCCCAATGAAATCGGTTAACCTCCAATCCGTGAACTACAATAAAAGTGATGGAATCTCGGCCAGGAGAAGTAACGGTGAATTGGCAAGACGTCCAGCCGGATTCGATGGACCGGAGCACAAGCTCCATCAAAATCCACGTCTCCGAGCTCAGAGTCGGCATGTTCGTTTCCAAACTCGATCGGGATTGGCTCGATACGCCGTTCCTGGTGCAGGGCTTTATGATCGAAGGCCCGGAAGATGTCGACACCGTGGCCGAATACGCCGAGTATGTCTGGATCGACGCCGTGCCGACGAATTGGCGGCCCCCGGAACAGCGCACTGGCCTGAAAGCCGCCATCCGCCCCAAAACCACCTACATCAATAAAGTTTCGGCCCGGGAAGAGCACGGTCAGGCGATCAAGGTGTTTCGCCAGGCCCGCCAGCTCACCAAAACCCTGGTCGATGACATTCGCCTTGGGGGTGCCATCAATACCGAACAGGCCAAAGCCACGGTTCGGACCTGCGTCGACAGCATCCTGCGCAACCCCGATGCGCTCCTGTGGATGACCAAAATCCGCAATGAAGACGAATACACCGCCGAGCACTGCCTGAACGTCTGCATACTGGCCATCGCTTTCGGGCGGCACCTGGGCATGGAAGAGGCGGACCTGGAAAAGCTGGGTCTGTGCGGTCTGCTCCACGATGTGGGCAAGATGCGGGTACCGCCGGACATCTTGAATAAACCGGGCGCGCTCACCCCGAAAGAGTTCAACATGATCCGGGCCCATACCGTGCACGGCCGCAACCTGTTGCTGTCCACGCCGGGCATTTTCAACGTGGTGGTGGACGTGGCCTACACCCACCACGAACGCATCGACGGAACCGGTTATCCGCGCAAACTGCCAGCGGAAAAAATATCCCGCTTCGCCCGCATCATCGCGCTGGTCGACGCCTACGATGCCATGACCGCCAACCGCTGTTACGCGGAGGCCATTCCCACCACCTCCGCTCTGAAAAATATCTACAAGGATCGCGGCACCCATTTCGATGAGAAGCTCGCCCTGGAATTCATCAAAAGCATCGGCCTTTATCCCCCGGGCACTATCGTACAGCTGCGCAACGAGCTGGTGGGCATAGTGCTGGAAACCAGTAAGAAGTACCGCCACCTGCCCAAGGTGATTCTGATCAAGCGAGGCGAGCGACCACTCAAAAAAGAACAGGTCATTAACCTGGCGGATGTGGAGCGGGGTCAACTGAAAGACGATTTCCTGATTCAACGGGCCCTCAAAGATGGGACCTACGGCATCAGTGTGGCCGAATACCGGGAAAAGGGGCTGGTGTTTCGGGCGGCGACGCCATAGCGACAAGCTTCCCGGGTTTGCAAAAAATGTGAGATAGTGCACACTTTAGCCGGTGAATGGGCGGGCTTTGACGCAAAAATCCGCGTAAAGCAATAAACGTTTAAGGTAAAGATTTTTCTGGGCAGACCGGGGATATATGTCAATCTGACGTACTTAAACACGTCATTCTGACGCGATTAAGTACGTCAGATTGATGTTGAATATACTGTTATGGCAATGCTCAATCAAGAATAGGAAGCAACATCAATCAATTGGAGGCAAGATGAAGTTAGCGAAAGCACATATCAAAGAGTTCCGTAGTATTAACGACTCTACGGAGTTCGAAATTAATGATATCACTTGCCTTGTGGGGAAGAATGAGTCAGGGAAAACGGCAATTTTGCGAGCCCTGTACAAGCTCAATCCAATAATTGAAGAGGATGGTTATTTCGATGTTACGGATGACTATCCAAGAAGAGATGTTTCCGACTATGAAGAGGCTGTAGAAGAGGGCGAGCGTGAGCCTGCAGTAGTTGTCACTGCTACTTATGAGTTGGAAAACGAAGACATTTTGGCAGTCGAAGCTATCTATGGTGAGGAGTGCTTCGCCTCTAGCAACCCGATAGTATCACTTTCAAAAGACTACGATAATAAGCGAACATTCGGAGAGCTTAAGCTAAACCAAGAAAAGGCACTGCAATACCTGATAAAATCAACAGATTTATCCGCTACAGTAAATGAGCAAGCGCTGGCAGCTGGCTCTGTTACTGAGGTCTGCTCTATTATCGAAGTTGCTGAGCAAACAGATGCTGCACAGTCGTTGTTACGCAAGATTAAACCTATAAAGGAAAACGGACTTAGATACGTCGTTTACAACGACATATTAAGAAGCAGAATTCCCAAGTTCTTGTACTTCGACGACTATTACCAGATGAAAGGCCAAGATAATGTAGAGGCGCTCCAAAAAAGGCGTGCAGAGAATACGTTAATTGAATCGGATCACCCCTTGCTTGGCTTGCTCTCTCTTGCAAAGTTAAAACTAGACGAGCTTTCAGATCCAAAGCGCACCGAAGCGTTACTATCAAAATTAGAAGCAGCTGAAAACCAGCTTACCTCACGAGTGCTCAAGTATTGGTCGCAAAATAAGCACATACGGCTGAAATTTGATATTAGACCTGCTCAACCAGAAGACCCAGAAGGAATGAGATCCGGAACCAATATCTGGGGCCGTGTTGTAGACACCAAGCACATGGTTAGTACCCCTTTGCGGACTCGTTCGAGAGGTTTTGTATGGTTTTTCTCTTTTCTAGCCTGGTATTCTGATCTGAAAAGGAATAAGGAAAATCTAATTCTTCTTCTGGATGAGCCAGGATTATCCTTGCATGCAAAGGCGCAAGCAGATCTTCTGGAGTATTTTGAGAAAGAGTTGCGGCCACACCATCAGGTTATTTACTCGACGCATTCTCCGTTTCTTGTGGATTCCACGAGGTTTGATCGAGTTCGCATTGTGCAAGACATTAGTGTCGAAAAATCTGACGAATTAGTGCCTAAAGAGAAAGAGGGAACCAAGGTCACTACAGAAATTTTAGAGGCCACTGAGGATAGCCTATTTCCGCTACAAGGTGCTCTAGGCTATGAAATTCATCAAACATTATTTGTAGGACCAAATAATCTTGTAGTGGAGGGTGTTTCTGATCTTCTGTATTTGCAAACAATTTCGTCGTTGTTGCAGGAGAGCGGTGAGGACGGGCTTAGTGACCAGTGGACAATTACTCCAGTGGGCGGATCTGACAAGGTATCGACCTTTGTTTCGTTGATTGGCTCCCAGAGAAGTCTAAATGTTGCAGTTCTGATCGACTACCAAAAAAAGGATAAGCAAAGCATCGAAAATATATTCAAGAAAAAGCTTCTTCATAAGAAGTCCGTGCTTACTTATGCGGATTTTACTGATGGAGACGAGGCTGATGTGGAGGATATGTTTAACGAGGGGTTTTACCTAAAACTAGTAAATAAGGAATATGGAATAAATATATCTGTATCTGACCTAAGAAAAGGCAAAGGGCGAGTAGTAAAGAAAGTAGAGGAATATCTAGAAAAACACCCTCTACCAAATGGGATTAAATTCAACCACTATCGTCCTGCCAAGTATTTTGCGTCAAAGATTAGCGAACTAAAAAAGGATCTAAGCGATTCGCAGCTTGACAGGTTCAGACAGGCATTCGGCTCTCTCAATGACCTCATCTAGCCTTGGGAGGCCATAACAAGCGGCTGCTTTCCGACTGCCAATAATGTCACTCCTTTTGCTGTCGCAAAAACAGCGCCACTTTTGGCAGCCGCAGAGCCGAGCGTTAGGCGCCAGCCCAAAATCGGTGTATATCAATGAATGATGTAATAAAAACTGAGCAGGAATTGTTTGATGAGCTGGAGTCGCTATGCAGATCTCCGGGCTACCTACATGCTATAGCTTACTTTTGCTTTAGAGATAACACTATTCGGTATAAAGATGGCGAGATGGTTGTTGATGATGTGATTCAGCAATTTTCATTTGAAAGGCTTGTTCGTACTGAAATTTCGACATTAATAGGTTTGGCGTGTAAAGGCCAACTTAATATTACTCATCCAGGACCGAAAAGCATTCAGGAATATATTGATAAAACCGAATCTCTATTAAAAAGTTTGCATAAGGCTATGATGCCTCCACTAGAAGAAATATTTGATAAAAGCAAAATTGGAGACCCTAGCTTTAATCCTTTCAGGACAGGAAAAGCGTTGAGAGAATCGATATTCTATGGAGGAGAGGCCGCCTATAACTTTCAATATCGAGATCTCGCATTAATAAAGTATAAAAATGATAGCGATTGGTTCCAGAAGAATAAGGGGTATTCAATTCAAGAAGCAGAACAGATAGTATCTTCTTTGCTTCTTTTGCAAAACACTAAAATTAGCGATGTGATTCCCTCTCAACTAAAGACGCTATCGCCGGAAGATTGGACAATGCTTCCTGGATTCGTCTTTACCGATAAGGAATTGTCAGAAAAATCCGGTGTAGATCTAGAGGTCACGAAATTCTTTCTTGAGTCGTTTACTTGTCCGCCGGACATTGATAAAAATCAGTTCTCCGCTTTAGATGACTTCAACCCTATGAATGCTTACCCAATTATAAGGGTGAGCGAAAGTGAGTTCATTTTGTTTCAAAATTACGGACTGCTAGAGGCCTTGTATGAAACGCCTTTCTTTTGGTTCAATGCGGACAATAATTACAAAGTTAAAGCTAGAGAAAACAGAGGGTTATTCACTGAAAGTTTCTCAGAAGAAAGGCTTAATCTCGTATTTGGTAAAAATAGGGTTTTTACCAATATTGATATTTATAAAGATAAGAAAACTAGAGTTGGAGAAATAGATGTACTTGTTATTTTTGCCAATAGGGCAATTGTTCTTCAAGCAAAATCAAAAAAATTAACAATTGCCGCAAGAAAAGGGAACGACAATAGTCTTAAGGAAGACTTTAAAAAAGCGGTTCAAGATGCTTATGATCAAGCATACCAATGCGCCGAGTTCTTAAATGATGAAAGCTACCGGCTGCAGGACTCTTCTGGAAGCGAGCTAAAGATATATAGAGAATTTGAAAGCATATATCCTTTCTGCGTAGTCTCTGATCATTATCCCGCTCTTAGTTTTCAAGCACGTCAGTTTTTAACATATCAAACGACGAAAGAGATTAAGCCTCCATTTGTCATGGATGTTTTCCTTCTGGATGTTATGACTGAGATGCTACAGTCTCCACTACATTTTCTGAGCTATGTAAATAGAAGGGTCGAATACGCGGAAAGGATTTTATCTAATCATGAGTTAACAATCCTTTCCTATCATTTAAAGCAGAACTTATGGATTGATAGTGATATTTCTATGATCCAGTTAGGCGATGATATTTGTGCCGATCTAGACTTGGCTATGCTCACAAGGAGGAATGGTGCCCCAGGAATTCAAACCCCAGAAGGTATATTGACAAAGTACAAAGATACCACTTATGGCCGGCTAATAGCTGAAATTGATGGTCTAGACGATCCCGCGACCATTGATCTTGGCTTTCTGCTCCTTTCATTGAGTGGAGACACCATAGAACAAATTAATGACGGGATTGATCAGCTATGTAAATTACATAGTGTGGATGGAAAGCATCATGATTTAACCTTGGGTATAGATCAAGGTAAAACCGGACTAACTATCCATTGCAATGGTGACAAGGTAAATATTGCTGGTCCTAGGTTAAAAAATCACTGTGAAAAAAGAAAATACGCTTTAAAAGCCGATACTTGGTTTGGACTTTGCCTAGATCCTACAAGTAGAAAAATTAAATTCGGTCTTGAGATGAAATTTGACTGGGTGCAATCTGATGAGATGGATCAAGCAATTAAAGATCTTCCAAAGCCCCAGAATCTTAAGAATGGTGGCCGAGTGAACTTTTCGACAAAAAGGCGAAATGAAAAGAAGATAGGTCGTAATGATCCATGTCCCTGTGGTAGTCAAAGAAAGTACAAAAAATGTTGTCTGGTATAGGTATGGTCGGTGTATCGCCTAACAAGCGCATGTTGTCGGACTGGTTTTCCGCTGCGTGAACTTGCACCACTTTGACGGACATTAGCTTACTGCGCCCTAAGCGTAGCCCCGTCTCTGGCTAATCCCTCACCATGATAATGGCCGTGAAATCTACTCTGAGCCCCTTAATGGAATAAAACTCCCGCTAAGACGTTAACTGGTTGAAACCCAATCAGTAGGAGGTCTTAGTCATGAAAAAATCAACACTCGTTCTCGCAATCGCTTCTGTTTTGGCTCTGCCAAGCTCCGCTCAAACCTTCAATTCTGAGGCCGAGGCTGACGCTCGGGTTAGCGCCGATGCGCAGATGCAAACCTCAGGAACTCGTGACGCCGGTGAGCCGGCAGGTGAACAGGATCAGCAGAACGCGGCGTCTACAGAAGCCCGCGGCGATGCGGGCGGCTCGTCCACTGTGAGCCTGCGGTCCGAAGAGCCGTCTTCCCAGGATGAGCCCGCCGAAACGGGCAATGAGGTTTCCGATAACGGGGATGCTATCAACGACGATGCTGATGAAACATCCGGTAGCGCTTCCAACCTGACTGCTGAGTCCCGCACTCTGCTGGAAGGCACTGGCGAGGTTGCTACCTCGGCTGCACAGAATGTCGAGGGCGAAGCCAATGCCGGCGCCGAGGCGGGGCTGACCACGGCGGCGTCCGTCGGTGAGCAAGCCGGTGAGCGTATGGAACAGGGGCAGGGCACGGCCGAAGCCGCTGTTCAGGGTGGCGTTGATACCGCTGCAGAGGCTGGCGCCCAGGCAGAGGAGCAGGCCGCTGCGGCTGTGGAGTCGGCCAGCGTTACGGCGGCGGCTGGTGCCGATGTGGCCGCGGAAGTCAGCCAGGCGGTTGGCAATGAAGTGTCCAACTCGGTAAGCGCGGCAACGGCGACGGCGGTTGATGCGGAGGTTGCCCAGCAGGTGAGCGCAACGGTGGCCGACCAGGTGGCCGGCGAAGCGGCCGGGGCCGCTGAAGCCTCCGTCAAACAGGTACTCGATGCCAGTATCACCCGCTAACACCCACTTCCAGTCAGCACCGGCGGGCCTCAGTCCGACCGGTGCTTTTTTTCGGAGTCATTCCCATGAATATGAATACATTACCCCGAATGGTACTGACCGTTGCCGCCGTTTTTTCCAGTGTTCCCGCCCTTGCTCAGAATGATGGCACGTCGGATAAAAAGGCGGACTTCAACGTGAAACTCCAGGCCGGCGGTGCCTATGATTCGACGCTGTCGGTTGCGTCGCTGGACCAGACATCCAACCAGGGCGACTCGGCAAATGTGTTTTACGGCCGGGTCGGTGGTGAGCTTTATCCGACCGAGCGGATCACCCTGAAAGGCAGTTACAGTCTGTCCTCACGCCGGTATCACGAGGTCAGCGAATTCGACCAGGATCTGGGCATCGCTTCGCTTGATGCTGCCATTGATCTGGCGGGCATTACCTGGGGCCTGAGTCGGCATGTCGCGGACGCCGAGCTCGCGTCCGAGCCCTTGCTGGATCTGACCAGAGACAGCCTCTACGCCGCCAAACTGTTCAGCGAGGGCCTGTATGTTCGCGGTGCCTATACCGACAGCGAAAAACGGTTTGAGAACAACCGCGAACGCAACGCCGATGGCGAAGAACTGGCCGCCGATGTCTATTACTTTTTCAACGGTGCCCGTAGCTTCTGGTCACTGGGCGTGGGCCGCGAGGTGGAGGAGGCCCGTTCGCTGGCGTTCGACAATGCCGCTCTTAAACTGCGGGCTCGCTATTCCTACACAGGCTCGATAGCGGGTAAGGAAAGCCGGATACAGCTGGGTTGGCGGTATCAGGATCGGGACTACGACAACGTAAGCGACGGAGGCTTGCCCGGAACGGGTAGCGCCATGTCGCCGACCGGAACGGGCACTCGGCATGACCGCAGTCATGTGGTCGAAGCGATCTGGTCGCTGAGTTTTACGCAGTGGTTGGCGCTGGAAACCAAGGTCGAGCACGGTAATTACCAATCGAACTTCGACGCGGCGGATTACCGGGAAACCGGGGTGTCGGCGTTGCTGAGTGTGGAGTTCTGAGGTTAGCCCGCTACTCCAACAGGCCGTGGCCAAAAATCGGGTCGCGGCCTTTCTCTCCCAGATCTTTTGCCTGCCCGGCCAGATAGTGCACCACTTCTTCACTGGAGGCCCGTTGCTTGGCCAGGGCACAGGCCACATGAGCGGTCACCGTCGGCGCGGCCATGGAGGTGCCACTCTCGTGGCCAAATTCCCCATTGCCCCGGGTGGTGCGTACCGACACGCCGGGGCCGGCAAAATCGATGTGCTCTCCTCGATTGGCCCAGCGATACACCTGCCTGTCCGCATCCACGGCGGTAATGGCGATTACGCCGGGGTAGGCCGCCGGGTAAAGCGGTGAGGCTGCGGGCCCCTCATTGCCTGCCGCCGCGACCACGGCGGTTCCCCCAGCGGTGATCCGTTCCATGGCGGTGGCGAGTATGCGGTTGTCAGGCCCCGTCAGGCTCATATTGATCACGCTCACCTCCCGCTCGGCCAGCCATTCCAGGCCCGACAGCAGATGCATCATGGTGGCGCCCTGGGCGTATTGATTGCGGCTGTAGAACACGGAGGCGTTATAGAGCCTCGCCTCCGGCAAGCGTGCGGGAACGTCGTCAAAGCTCCCTACCATGAGCCCGGCGACCGCCGTGCCATGGCCGGTGGGCGGACCTTGCTCTCCGGTGCCCTCGGGGTCCGGTAAAAAGGCTTGTTCCACGATGCGGCTGTTGATCAGCCCCGGATGTTCCGTGGCGATGGCGGTATCGATCATGCCCACCTTCACCGGTTGTTCGCACAGCGGTTTGCGCGGGCGCTCGACAGGTGTCGACGATGGGTTGTCGGACTGGGGGTTGTAGATATGGTTGCGGTCCAGCCGTTCGGCCAAGTCGGCCGGCAAGGCTGTCTGCAGAGCGGCGTAGGAATCCAGTCGTGCCGGTACCCGAAAGCGCACCATCTCCAACCCCAGTTTTGGCAGACGCTTCTGCTCCAGGATTTCGACATTCAGCGGTTCCAACAGCGCCCGTTCTTCGGGCGCGAGCATCAGCAGCCACTCGCTCTGTACGGCGCGCCAGCCGTTTTCCACTTCCACCTCCATAAACAGGGTGGCGCCCCGGGAATCCAGTATCGGCAAGCGGCTCGGTAGGGCGCTCAGGGGTTCTTCCGGAGGGCGCAGGTTGTCTGGCAGTTGCTCCGGCAACGGGGCAGTGAACCGGCGCTCCAGGGCACTGGTGACATCGGGTAGGGAGTCCCGGCGCAGGCGCTCTACCGAATCAACGGAGCGCTCCACCCGGTCGGTCACCGCCGATGGCAAACCGATTTGAGCCTGGGCGACGCTGCCCAAGCCCAGCAGGCACAGCACCAGTGGGCGCAATCGGGTCAATCTGGCGGGTCGGCGTTTGGCTTTCATAATCGCATATCCGGTGAAGAAGCTAGTGGGGTACCTGTTACTATAACGGCCTCACCCGATAAAAAATTCCTGGGGCCGGGAATAAAAAAACCGCTGGCCCGTTAACAGGGTACAACAGAAAGGTGCTGTCTATGAAAAGCGAATTGACCGAGGTATTGCCTCAACTGAGGCGGTTTGCCTACTCGCTCACCGGGTCGATGGACGATGCCGACGACCTGCTGCAGAGCACGGTAGAGCGAGCGCTGAACCGCACGGTACCCGAAGGAGTGGAATTGACGAAATGGCTGTTCCGGGTTTGCCGGAATTTGTGGATCGACGGTTACCGCTCCCGGAAGGTCCGTCAGGAAGCGACCTTTGATCCGCAACTGCAGGAGCGCGAAATCGTCGATGGAGAGCGGGCCATGTCGAGCGAAGTCGAACTCGACCAGGTCAGCCGCGCAATGGATCAACTGCCGGACGACCAGCGCCTGGTGTTGTCGCTGGTGGCGGTTCAGGGCCTGTCCTACAAGGAGGCGGCCGCCACGCTGGAAATACCCCCGGGCACGGTGATGAGCCGCCTGGCTCGCGCCCGAACCGCTCTCATACAAAGCCTGAATTCACCTGTTGCGAGGACCAGCGCATGAACATCAACGATGAAACCCTGTCGGCCTTTCTGGACGGCGAACTGCCCCCGGCCGAAATGGAGCAGGTTCGCGCCCGGCTGGCCGAAGACCCGGCACTGGCAGACCGCCTCGCGGAGCTGAGTGCCGTGGACAAACGCGTACGCGAGCGCGCCCACGCCATTGATGAACGGCCGCTGCCGAGCGGTGTACAAAAGCTGTTGGCGGAGGACGACACCAAGGCCGAGTCCGCCCAGGTGATTGCCTTTCCCCTGTGGCGCCGGGCCCGTCAGGCCCTGAATGCGCAAACCGGTATTGCCGCTGCTATTGCGCTGGCGTTCGGGTTCGGACTGGCCGAGATCACCGACAACGCCGGGAATCCGCAGGCCGATGCGTTCCAGTCTGTCGCCGAGCGTCTGGAAACGCTGCCCAGCGGCACCAGTGAAACTCTGCCCGACGGTCGGGAAATCACTCCCCGCCTCACCTTCGTCAACCGCGATGGGCAGCATTGCCGGCAGTACTCGGTGACCGGTGCGGGAGAGCGTTCGGAACACATTGCCTGCCGAGCCCAACAGGCGGATGCCGGCTGGGAAGAGTTGGCCAGTGTTCGGCAGCCGGCCGCAGCGCCCGGCAGTTATCAGACCGCCAGCGGTGGTTCATTGCTGGACAGTGCGCTGGACCAGATGATGGACGACGGCATTATTGAACCGGAGCAGGAAAAACAATTGATTGAAGGCGATTGGCAGCCGTAGCCAGAGGCCATCGGGACAATCGTTAAAGCCCTTGACCAGATAACCGGGAGGTAGTGTATGGAAAAGCCAATACTCGCTTTGATGATGGCTCTGTTGATCAGTGCCTGCGCGGCACCTGAGGTCTACCAACCTGCCTCAGACGGCGGCTACGGCTACCGGGAAAGCCAGATTGCCGATAACCGCTACCGTGTGTCGTTTAAAATGCGCGGTGATACCCAATTCGAAGCCATGGATTACGCTCTGCTGCGGGCCGCCGAACTGACCCTGATGGCGGACCACGATTGGTTCGTCGTTGTTGATCGGCAGATGGATGGCGAGAAGCGGGAGTCAGGAAGCAAATTGGGCGCAAGCCGCACCCGGGAGTGGGAGCGCAGCTGCGGTCTGCTCGGCTGTTCCACTCGCTCCCGCCCCTCCACCACCTACAGTGCCGAGATTCGTTCGGGTGATCGAGCGGAGTCGGAGGTGATCCTGGAAATCCGCCTGGGTAAGGGAGTGCGTCCCACCGAAGGCGACAGCTACGATGCCCTGGAAGTGCGGGAGACTTTGCGCAAGCGGGAGAGTTAGGGAAGCGGCACAGGGAAGTGCACCAATAGGGCTCCGGGCTCGCGGGGCCCTACGGAAGCGCATCCTCATACGCCCGATATTCAATGGCCGCCACCCAGTACACCAGCTCTCCATGCTCCGGGGTGCGCACCACCACTTCATCGTCCACCCGCTTGCCGAGTAGCTGCCGGGCCAGCGGCGAGTCGACACTGAGCTGGCCCTTGCTGAGATCAAACTCGTCCGGCCCGACGATCTGGTAGGTGCGCTCTTCACCGTCTTCATCTTCCAGGGTCACCCAGGCGCCGAAGAAAATTTTGCTCCGGTCCTCCGGCAGGCGATCGACAATGGTCACGTTTTCCAGGCGCTTGCTCAGGTAGCGCACCCGGCGGTCGATTTCCCGCAGGCGTTTTTTGCCGTAGATGTAATCGCCGTTCTCCGAGCGGTCGCCGTTTTTTGCAGCCTCGTGCACGGTCTGGGTCACTTGCGGACGCTCAACCTTCCACAGCTGGGTCAGCTCTTCCTTGAGCCGACGGGCGCCCGTCGGCGTGATGTAGGGCGAGCTTCGGGGGGCGGGGGGACGCCAGCGGCCCATACTCAGTGAATCTCCTTCAGGTGAGCGATGGGCACCGGCTCGATTTTGTCGGCCGGCGTGAAACCGAAAACCTGGCCGTAAAAATACAGCTCGGCCTCCAGGGCTCGCTCAATGTTCGGGCCCTGGCGGAAGCCGTGGCCCTCTTCGGGAAACAGGACCAGCGCGTTGGCGATGCCCTTGTCGGTCAGTGCCTTGACCATGGCTTCGGCCTGGTTGGGGGGAACGATTTTGTCCTCTTCACCCTGCAGGAAAATCACCGGGCACTGGAGTTGTTCGATGTGTCTGATCGGGGAGCGCTCCTGATACACGGCTTGCTGTGCGGGGTAGGGGCCCACCAGGGTGTCGAGGTAGCGGGATTCAAACTTGTGGGTATCCCGAGCCAGGGCTTCCAGATCGCCAATGCCATAAAGGCTGGCGCCGGCCTGGAAAGTGTCGCGGAAGGTGAGGGCGGCCAATACCGTGTATCCGCCGGCACTGCTGCCGCGAATGGCGCAGCGCTCCGGATCCGCCAGCCCCTGTTGCGCCAGGGCCTCGGCGCCGCTGCTCACATCGATCACATCGGTCACACCCCAGTTGCCCTTGAGCCGCTCGCGGTAGCGTCGGCCGTAACCGGTGCTGCCCCGGTAATTGACATCCAGCACGGCAAAACCGCGGCTGGTCCAGAACTGGATTTTAAGGTTCAGGGCGGTCTGGGTCGCTCCGGTGGGGCCGCCGTGGCACATCACCAGCAGCGGCGGGCGTTCGCTCTCCGGTGCCACAAAGTCGGGATTGTGGGGCGGGTAATAGAAACCGTGCGCCTCTTCGCCATCGGCGGTTTCAAAGGTCATGGGTTCCGGGTTGGACAGGTAATGATGGTCCGGGTCCGTAGATGCTGAACGGGCCAGCGGCACCAGCGCCTCGGTGCCCTCGGGCCGGAAGGCCCAGAGGCAGGTGTTGTGCTGCGCGTTGGCCCCCAGAAAGAGCCCCTTGCCGCCGCCACAGCGCACGGAGCTGATGTCGGTCATACCGGTCTCGATCCGGGTCAGACTACCGTGGGTCAGGTCCAGCCGCGCCAACAGCCAGTAGCCTTCCTGGGTGTAGGTGCACAGTACGGTATTGGGGCCGAGGAAATCGTAAGTGGACATGCCAAACACCCACTGGGGCGTGGCAAACTCCGCGTCCAGGTGACACAGGGTTTCCGCATCCTCCCCGGTCCAGCGGTACAGGTTCCACCAGTTGTTGCGGTCCGAGACAAAATACAGCTCACCATCCGGGGCCCACTGCGGCTGAAACACTGACTCGTCCTCGCCCCCGGCGATCATCCGGACATTCTTCAGTGCCCCATCCTCGGATACCTCCGCCAGATGGCACTCGGTGCTGTCCCAGGGCATATTGGGGTGATTCCAGCACAGATAGCAGAACTGGGTTCCATCGGGGCTCAGGCGCGGGTTGCTGTAAAAATCCGCACCGGAGGCAAGCACCCGGGTTTCGCCACTGCCGTCCAGTGCGATGGCGACAATCTCCGCTTTCTCCTCGGTACCGCTGTCGGTGTGATCTTCACGCACACAGATCAGACGCTGACGCTCGCTATCCAGTGTGAGGTCGGCGTAGCGATAATCGCCTTCGGGGGAGATAGCGGTGAGCTCTTTGCCGATCAGCCGGTAGATGCGCTGATCGCTGTCGAGCACGCAGTAGACGACGCCGTCCTGCACGCAGTAGCTGCCGCCGCCATACTCGTTGGCGCGGGTGCGTACGCTGTGGGGATGGGGGGTAACATCCTGGCGCAGGCCTTGGGCGTTGAGCTGCACGAGTACGCTGCGGCCTTTTTCGCTGGGACGGGATTCGAGCCAGTAGATGTCGTCGCCGTCGATGGCGGGTTCGCTGAGGCGGACGGTGCCCTGGGTGAGGGTCTGGGCTTTGATGGGCGAGGCCCAACTTCCGTAGGGGGCGGTGGTAGCCATAGGAGTCCTGTCGCGGTTGGTTGAGTCGTTCGGTGGGTGGTCGTGGACAACCCCTAACCAAACGGTGACAATGCCTTCATTGTCAGTGATCGTTGGCGGTTTATCAATGTGGTTCGGTTTTGTGACTTCGAGGTTCTTGGAGCGTCCGGCCTCGGCAAGGTGAACCCTTTGGAGACCCGCCGTGAATACATCCCTGTAGGCTTCTCGTCGGCTCCCTGCCTCCGAGAGTCTCCAAACGGTACACCCGCCGAGGCCTAAGTGCCATAAATCTAACTGGGTGGTTCCTGCATCGCTATTTGTGGCACTGAGGTTCTGGAGGCGGTACAGTCTTTGGAGACTCTCGGAGACATGGATGTCGACGAGAAGCCCCCATGGATGGGTTCACGGCGGGTCTCCAAACGCTATCTGCCCCTCTGACGCCGGACTCCAAAAAGACCACCAAACAAAAAACTCAAGAGCCCAACAACCGCCGAACCCGATCCAAATCAAGCTCAGTATCAACACCACCAGGAACAGGCCGACAAGCCTCCGCAACGTGAATCGACTCACCTTGCCACATTACCCGCAACTGCTCCAACGACTCAAACCGCTCCAACGGCGCCTGATCCCAAGTCACAAACCGGTGCAACAACCCCACGCGATAAGCATAAATACCAATATGCCGCCGCGCCACAAAATCCTCCGGTAACGCCCTACCCTCACCCGCAAACGCATCGCGAGGATACGGAATCGGCGCCCGACTGAAATACAGCGCACGCCCATGGGCATCCATTACCACCTTCACAATATTCGGATTACAAAAATCCTCCACCAACTCAATCGGCTCACACAAGGTTGCCACACTGGCCGAACTATCACCCGCCAGATTCTGCGCCACCTGATTGATGACCGCGGGCGGAATCAGAGGTTCATCGCCCTGCACATTGACCACGATGGCATCGTCCGGCAATCCCAACTGACTGACCACCTCCTGCAATCGATCGGTTCCCGACTGATGATCCGCAGAGGTCATGCACACCGTCGCCCCGAACGCGCGGGCCGCCTGTTCGATGCGTTCATCATCCGTGGCGATAATCACCTGCGTGGCGGCACTCTCGCGGGCTCGCTCGTAAACGTGCTGAATCATCGGCTTGCCGGCGATGTCTTTGAGGGGCTTGGCGGGCAACCGGGAGGAAGCGTATCGCGCGGGGATGACAACGTAAAAGCTCATGGGATTGAATTCGTTTCAGGTGTGGATTTCAGGGATTCAATACGGTTCAGAAACTCGCTCCAGAACGCCTCCGGCAGTGTCGCACTGACACTCAGATACCACCAGTCCGGCTGGGCGAAGGGCTGGCATTTGACCGCATCTTTGGCGGTCATCACAACCGGAAAGGCCGGCTGGAAGACAAGCTCGCCCGGGCGGTAGTGATGATGATCAGGGAAGCGGTGGTGAACCGGTTCCAGGCCGAGTTCTTTCAGCGTGGAAAAAAACCGGTCGGGGTTGCCGATTCCCGCCACCGCGTGCACGGATGTCTGTGGGGCAAAATGGGTCAGCGATGCGCGGGTACCATCGGACACCCTATGCCAGGCATCCGGGGTCACCTTCATGGTGTACTGGACGGTGCGAAGCGTCGGGGCCTGTTGACGCACCTTGTCCTCTGAACCGTTGACCACCACCCAATCTACTTCGTTGAGCCGTTCGACCGGTTCACGCAATGGGCCCACGGGCAGACACCAGCCGTTGCCAAACGCGCGCGCGCCATCGACCACGGCGATTTCCAGGTCCCGGTCCAGGCGGTAGTGCTGCAGGCCATCATCGCTCAACACAATATCGCAGCCCTGCTCGCGCAGCGCTTGGGCCGCTTCCACCCGATCCGGGCTGACACACACCGCACATTGGGTGGCCCGTGCAATCGCCAGGGGTTCATCGCCACAATGCGTGACCGGGGTGTCTGCGGAAACCATGAGCGGATAGCGCGGGGCCTTGCCCCCGTAACCCCGACTGACCACGCCCGGGCAATAACCCGCCTTACGCAGACGCTGCACCAGGGCAATGAGCAACGGGGTTTTTCCGGTGCCCCCAACACTGATATTGCCGACGACGACCACCGGCACATCAAAGGCGACCGCCCGACTTTTGAGCCGGCTTCGACGCCGGCGCGCCAAAGCCCGGAACAGCCAGGCCAAAGGAGCGAACAGATACACCCAGCGGGCCTTACCGTACCAGGCATTTTCCCAGACCGAGGCCAGCGTCATGTCAAACGCCCCCGAATCACTCCCCGGACTCGGGGCGCCGGGTGGTGATACTCAGGTGCACAAAGCCCAGTTGGCCGGCGGCATCCATGGCCCGGACCACGCTTTCGTGGGGGGCTTTGGCATCAGCGGTAATGGTCAGAGGCAACTGATTGTTGCCCTCGGAGGCCTTTTCCAGGGCCGACTTCAAGGTCACCAGTTTACTGTTTACCAGGCTGCGACCATTGATCGAGTAGTCGCCTTCCGCGGTGATCAGAATATCCAGCGGCGCATCGGCGTCCTGCTCGCTCGCTTCACCTTCGGCTTCGGGCAGGTCAATGTTCAAATGGGTTTCTTTGGTAAAGGTGGTGGACACCATAAAGAAAATGAGCAACAGAAATACCACATCAATCAATGGTGTCAGATTGATGCTGTCATTTTCTCTGGATTGACGTCGAAATTGCACCCGCTTGCTCCTCGGTCAATCAGTTGGCTTTCACATCGACCCGACGGTCGCTGTGCAGGGCGTCCACAAGTTTTACCGCTTCCTCTTCCATGGTGACCACAATGGTGTCCACCCGGCGCTGGAAAAAGCGGTGCAGAATCATCGCGGGAATGGCGACGGTCAGGCCGGCGGCGGTAGTGATCAGCGCCTCGGAAATCCCGCCGGCCAGAACGCCGGCATTGCCAGTGCCCTGTAGCATGATGGCGGTGAACACCTTGATCATACCGATCACGGTGCCGAGCAGACCGAGCAGCGGTGCGATATTGGCAATGGTGCTGAGGATGGTCAGGTAACGCTCCATCTCGTGGATGACCTGACTGGCCGCTTCCTGAATACTGTCCTTCATGACTTCCCGGCCATGGCGGGAGTTACTCAGCCCCGCGGCCAGAATGCGCCCCAGAGGGGAAGACTGTTTGAGCTCGCGGAGTTTGCCCGCGTCCAACTGGTTGTTCTTGATCCAGCTCCACACCTGTGCGAGCAGATGCCGTGGGGCGATTTTTTTGGGATCCAGGGTCCAGTAACGCTCTCCACCAATGGCGATCACCAGGATGGAACAGAGAATAATGGGGACCATCAACCAGCCACCCGCGGTAATAATCTCAAACACTGAACTTTCCTCTTTTGAATCGTTGTCTGGCCAAGGCGCCTGACCATCAGGGGCGCAAGATAGCACAGACCATTTCCAGCGGGAAAACACCCGGTCACATTTTGCGACAGTCGCCAACGGCCACCGTCACCTTATTCATACCACCAACGTCTTGGCGCATACCGGGCATACCGCTCGGTGCGCCGCCCCTGCTCATCCCATTCGAACACAATGGCCCCCAGGCTCGCGGTATTGAGCACCTCAGCACCCCGGGAGCGATAGCGCTCTACCACCGTCTCATTCGGATGGCCATGCCGCCCCTGAAAAGCGGCGCTGACCACCGCGCGGGCCGGGCGGGTCTGTTCAACCCACTCGATCGACGAGGACGTGATGGCGCCATGGTGCGGAACCTGCAGCACGTCGATGGAGCCGTTGAGCTGATCCCGGCCGACCAACCGCCACTCCACTTCCCGTTCGATATCACCGGTCAACAGGAGCCGCTGCCCCGCGTATTCAATCTCGAGAACGCAGGAGCGATTATTGCCATTCACCTGCGCCGGGAAGCCGCCGTGCAGAAACCGGAATTTCACCTGATTCCACTGCCACGAAGCCCTCTGATGGCAATCCCGCCCGGGCATCGACGTGGACAGTGTCGCATCGCCCACCCAGAGTGCCTCGGTCGGGAGACTTTTCAGCACACTGGAAAGCCCTCCCGAGTGATCATCGTGACGATGACTGACCACCACCGCGTCCAACTGATGGACACCCAACTGCCGCCAATAGGGCACGATCACGCCAGAACCCGCATCCAGCCGCTCACTGTAGGTGGGGCCCGTATCATACACCAGCCGGTAATCCGGCGTCTGTACCGCCACCGCCAGGCCCTGCCCCACATCCAGAAACGTCACTCTCAAGGGGGGTACCGGTGGCCCCGGGAGCAACAGCGCCAACACTATCCCGGGGTAACCCAGCCACCGTCCGGGCAGCCCTCGTGGCAACAACATCAGCAGCGTGGCCAGTCCGGCCAGGGCCAGTGCCGGCCAGGACAGCGCCGTCTGAAACAACGTCATTGGCGCCACGTCCTCCAGCCACTCCAACCAGGCCAGAAGTGCGGACAAGCCCAGGTCCGCCACCACCAGCGAGAGGTCACTGGCCCAGGGCCAGAGGGCGCCCAGCAGCAGCGCCACAAGCAACCAGGGAACCACCATCAGGGTCACCAACGGAATCGCCAGCAGGTTGGCAATCGGCGCCACCAGGCTAACTCCGTGCACCAGTATCAGGAGCGGAACCATCAGCCCCAAAAACACCGCCCACTGAGACCGCACCACCGTTTGCCCCCACCACTGAGCACCCGCGCGGCGCCGCCCGCCAAGTGCCAGCATCAGGACCGCGACGGCGCTAAAGCTGAGCCAGAACCCGGTATCGTAAGGGGCGAGCGGGTCCCTGACCAGAACCGCCACCCAGGCCAACAGCAAGCCGGTGGCGGCGGGTAGACTTCCCCGGCGCAGCAGCACCCATTGCACCACGCCGATCATGATCAAGGCGCGCTGGGTCGGAATGCTGAATCCGGCCAGGGCGCTGTAGAAAAGCGCGAAGCCGAGCGCGAATACCTGACCCACCGCCGAGGCGGGTATCCGATGGCACAGCGCGTTGAGTCCGCGCCCCAGAATACCGCCCAGCCAGAGTCCCGCCAGCGCCACCATGCCCACATGTAATCCGGAGATGGCCAACAGGTGATTGGTGCCCGTGCGCTGCAGTCGTGTCCAGCGCTCGGGACTCAAGGTGGAGCGATCACCGATCAGCAGCGCCAGCATCAGGTCCCGGTGAGCCACCCCGGACGGATGGTGGTCGAGCCAGCGTCGAACCCGCTCCCGCCAGTGACTCAACGAGCCTGCCGCGGGTGCGCTCAACCTTCGATTATCCGCACTCTCCCGCACATAGGCCGTGGCATCCACGCCTTGGCGCATCAACCATAACTGGTAGTCGAACCCGCCGGGATTGACGAACCCCCGGGGCGGCTTGACCCTCAGCTTCAGTTGCCAGCGCTCACCGGCGTGTAGAGGCGGCCCGCCGTACCAACTGACCAGAATGTACCTGAGGGGCAGCGCCAGGGGATCGCCCTCGACCGACTCGACTTGCTCCACCCGCAGGCGGATACGCTCGCGGCGGGCATCGTGATCCGGCAGCCCGACCAGGGTCCCCTGGACCCGAATCTCGTCACCACTGAAGGAGGGGAGCAGTCGATGATCAAGCTGCCAGTGACCGAACAGCACGCCCCAGAACAACCCCAGGAGTACGAACGCCACACACTGACGCCAACGGGGCGCGCGCCAGAACAGACACGCGATCAGAGGCGCTGACAACCACAATGCAAATGGTGGCGGTAAACGGGGCGATTGGGAGGCGAGAATGATGCCCAGAGAAGCACTAAGCAGTGCAGCGTTGAGGGAGAAAGCCAGTCGTCGGCGCTTCAGCAGACGATGCACCGACTTTACCAGCGCCTGACGGCCTGGGCTTTGAACGGTTGGGGCTCCTTGAGAGGTCATCGCAGGTCCTTTGCGTAAGAGCGAAGCCCGATTATGCGCAAACCGGGACACACCACCAAGCTCAATAGAGGCTATACTGGGCTCGACTCTTATAACTGTGACAGAACCCACAGTTTTAACGCGGTATCGACAGTAATTTGACGCTTGCAGAGGGCGCGGAACAACAATGCTGGATTCGTTGACACTGACAACGATCATTCTTGGAGAGCTGGTCTTTTTACTCTCCCTGGGTTGCGCGCTGCTCGGTGTGCTGTTGCTGCGCGAGCGTCGCCATCAGAAAAAAATCATGGCTGCCTACCAGCGTCTGCGCAATACCGTACGTACCGAACGGGCCCAGAACCGCGCCGCCCCGCCGGAAGAGTCTTCAGCGGGCGACGCGGTGACTGAATACTTCTTGCGCGTGAAGGACGAAGCGCGGGATCGGTACCGGAACATTACCCAGACCAACCTGCCCCGACTGACACCGGAACACCCGTTTAACGCCAAAGTTGCCGCCCTGCGGTTCCTGTTCACCGAAGCCGAGGAGCGTGCCTACCGCAAGGAAAAAGCCTCCGGCGATGCCTGGGTCCTTCTGGAGAAGCAGCTTTATGATATCGCTCGCTGGGTGGTAGACCGACAGGAAAGCAAACCGGGACGTCAGCGCAACAATCAGGTCAAGTTACTCCAACAGCGGGTCGAAAAACTGAAAGGTTTTGAAAAACAGGCGCGGGATCTGCAACGCAAACTGGAACTGAACCGGCTCAAACGGGAGGAGTTGGAACAACTGCAGGAGGAAAACCGCCTTACCATTGAAAAGCTTCAGAAAATCAATGAAGCCTTGGGCCTTTCGGGGGATGCCGATGCCGAAAGCCTGCGCCGCCAGCTGCGCGACATCATGGATTCCGATGCACGCCCCCTGGTGGCACCACCTGAACGCCGTCTGACCAATATCGAACACTTCTCGGCCGACAACCAACGCCTGAACAGTGAGTTGGCTCGAGAGTTGCGCTCATACAACGCCGAGTTTCCCGATAACCGAAGCGATCATATGGAGCAGACCCTCAAGCGCCTGGAGGCGGAACTGTTCCGCTCTGAACAGCACATTCGGGAACTGAAGCAGCAGCGCTCGAACGCCGAGACCGAGTTACTAACCTCCACCAATGATGCCGACCGGTACCAAAGCAGTCCATGGCAGCAGACTCAGCAACGCGCCGAGTCCATGGAACAGATCGAGGAAACCCTCCGGGTGATCCACACCAACATGGCGGACAGCAGTCAGGCGCTGAATGTGGCGTCTGGCAGTGGCGGTCAGTCGCCCTACTCTCTGGCGGAGATCCAACAGCTGCGCCATAACAACACTCGCCAACGCAACCTGATCGTCGACCTGGAAGGTGAGATGCGTCGCCTGCGAGACACCATCCCCCACACCGAAGACGATAACGAGCGGGCGCAGCAAACGGAAAAACTGTTCAAGCTGGAACGACTGGTCAAGGAGTGTGAGCACTGCATTCTGGCACTGGAAAGCGAGGTCGATCTTCTTTATACACAGCTCAAAGAGCGCGAACAGCGCCAAACCCAGAGCTCCGGCCCCACGGATGAGGAAGTGTCACTTGAACAGTTGCAGTCCGAGCTCAGCGCCATGGCCAATCGGCTTGAAGACGTATTGCTGAACAGCGAACGGGATTCAATCCTGAGCCAGTTTGCCCAGGCGAGCGTGCGAGTCCAGTCCATTGAAGAGCTGGCCCGGTGCGTGATCAACGCCCTGAAAAGGGGTCAACTGACTGCCGGATTTTACCTTCAGTCGAAGCTCGGGCACGCGGAGTACTATCCGGCGAAACAGTTCAGCGAGCGCGAGCGGGCCATGATCCGTCGCACCACCATCAGTCAGAATGTGGCGTACCTGAACGAGGGCATCATGTTCGCGAGCGATCATATGCACCTGCTGCTCAAGGACCCTCATGCCGACGAGCTGGAATTGCAGAAAACCGAACAGCTTCTGCAGGCCCTGATGGACATTACCGGCGCCCGGGTAGACAGCCTGGAGATAGAACAGGCCGGTCA
The DNA here is from genome assembly GCF_002381585.1 of Marinimicrobium sp. UBA4209. NCBI lineage: Bacteria > Pseudomonadati > Pseudomonadota > Gammaproteobacteria > Cellvibrionales > Cellvibrionaceae > Marinimicrobium > Marinimicrobium sp. UBA4209. Next base: position 43,789 of record NZ_DFTP01000107.1, on the reverse strand, counting down.
GCACCAGCGCCGGTACTTGCAGGACTGGTCCGATGGGGCTCACAACACGCTGGTCAATATGGAAATCCGTTACGCCTACCAGGTCGAAGAGACGCAGCGCCTGGTCGACGCCCTGGTTGAGCAGATGCAGAAGGCCTGTTCCGTTCTCGAGGCCAGCGAGGCCACCCGGGCGGTGATCGACAATGCCCTGAGCGAGTGTCAGCACCGGATCCGCAGTCTCATGACCCAGGACGACAGTATTGATGAGGGTTGTACCTGGTTGTTGAGCCACCTCGACGAGCTACCCAAGATTGCGAAATAAAGCGTCGTTTCACGGGTTTATCATCGTTTTTTCACCCGAGGACAGGCATAATGGCCCCTTTATTTTGGCCGTTATGTGATCGAGTATGGCACGCAAGCTACTACGGCGCTTTATCCCCAGCGCACACGCCATCAAGAGCAACCCCGCCCTGCATTTTCTCGGGGACCTGCTGCACGATCCCAACCTGTTTCACCTGAACCGCCACTCCGTTTCGGTCGCATTTTTTGTCGGTATTTTCGTCGCGTTCATTCCACTGCCAGGCCAGATGCCCATCGCGGCGCTGCTGGCGCTGCTGCTGCACTGCAACCTGCCTATCTCGGTGGCCCTGGTGTGGATCAGCAATCCCCTGACCATGCCCGCGATTTTCTTTTCAACCTACCAGTTGGGCCGCTGGCTGCTCGAGCTGCCTCCGGTTCAGGTCTCCCTCGAGCTGAGCTGGCACTGGCTGATGCATGAGTTCAGCCTGATCTGGAAACCGCTACTGGTGGGCTCGTTGCTCTCGGGGTTGGTTTTCGGCGTAATGGGCTATGTGGTGATGCAACTGTTCTGGCGCTGGACTGTGGTCAAAAGCTGGCAGCGACGCAAATTGAGACGCCGCTCATCACCGCCGAAACCCGACCGCTGAGCCCACTTACTCGAAGCGCAACGCTTCGGCCGGTTGCACGCGTGTTGCCCGCCACGCAGGGTAAAGACTGGCCACCAGGCTGAGCACCAGAGCCGTCCCGGCCACCTGGGCCACATCGGGCCAGTGCAGATCCGAGGGAAGGTAACTGATGGGGTAGACGTCAGACTGCAAAAACTGAACGCCCAACAGCCCCTCAAGCCATTGAACCCAGTCCGTCACCCAATAAGACAGCGTCACGCCAAGTGCGGTACCGATACCGGTTCCGACGACGCCAATCATCCCCCCCTGAATCATGAAGATACCGAGAATTTCCGCGCTGGACGCCCCAAGCGTTCTCAGAATGGCGATATCCCCCTGCTTGTCCACGACCACCATGATGAGGGTCGAGACCAGATTGAAGGCGGCGATGGCGATAATCAGGAACAGGAGCAGACCCACCAGCTGTTTCGACATGTGAATCGCCTGGTAGAGGTTACCGTGAGTGCGGGTCCAATCCGAGCTGTAGTAGCCACCGGGCAGATCGTACACCAGATCCCGGGCCACTTGCGGCGCGGAAAACAGATCGTGTACCTGGAACCGTATGCCACTGGCAGCCCCGGGGTGCCCGGTCAGTCCGGAGGCGGTCTCCAGGGCGGTGAGGGCCAGGTTATTATCCAGCTCGGTACCGGTGTCGAACACCGCCAGGACGGCCAGGGCCTGAACCCGGGGCGCGCCCTCCCCCGCCGGCACCACCAGAATCAACTTGTCATCAACCTTGACCGACAGGGACCGGGCCAGCCCGGCCCCCAGCAGCACGCCCCGGGGGTTGTCCGCGAGGCGGTTCCATATCCCCTCGGGGAGATAGTCAGAGAGCACCGCCAGGGAATCCCGCTGCTCCGGCGGTACCCCCACCAGGCCCACGGGTGCCACCTCACGCTTGTGGGAAAGCAGCCCTTCCAACTGAACAAAAGGCGTCGCCGAGGTCACGCCGGGATGGGCATTCACCCGCGCGGCCAGATCCCGGTAATCGGCCACTCCGTCCCGGTGATACAACGCGGCGTGAGGCATGATGCCGAGAATGCGATCGCGCAGCTCCCGGTCAAAGCCGTTCATGATCGCCAGCACGGTAATCAGCAGCGCCACCCCGATCACCAGGCCGACAATGGAGACCGAGGAAATGAACGAGACCAGATGGCTGTGCCTTCGGGACAACGCATAGCGACGTCCAATCAGCCCAATATAACCAGTGTTACCCATGCAGGGCTCCATCTTCCAGCGTCAGAGTCCGATCCATTCGCGCCGCCAGGCTCAGATCGTGAGTCACCACGACAAAACTGGTACCGCTGTCCCGGTTCAGCTCTGTCATCAGCGCCTGAATGGATTCCGCCGTATGGCTATCGAGATTACCGGTCGGCTCGTCCATCAAAACGCAGGCGGGCGAGGTCACCAGCGCCCGGGCAATCGCCACCCGCTGACGCTCACCGCCAGACAGTTCCGAGGGTTTGTGACTGGCCCGTTCGCTGAGCCCGACCCGTCCCAACATGGCGCGAGCTCGCTGGTGAGCTTCGCCTCGGGAGGACCGGCCGATCAACAGCGGCATGGCGACATTCTCCAGGGCGCTGAACTCCGGCAACAGATGGTGGAACTGATACACAAAGCCGAGCTTGCGGTTGCGCAGGCGACCCCGTTGGTCGGCACTGAGTGTGCGCAGCGACTGCCCCGCCACTTCCACATCCCCCTCATTGGCAAGGTCCAAGCCACCCAGAATGTTCAGCAGGGTCGATTTTCCGGAGCCGGACGCGCCGACGATCGCCAGACGCTCACCCGGAGCCACGGCCAGATTCACCGCGTTGAGCACCGACACCGTCTGCGGGCCCTGAGCGTAGGTTTTATGGACGTTGTGGCAGCGCAATACTGCGGTTGAATCACTCATAGCGCAAAGCCTCTGCTGGTTCGATTTTCGCCGCCCGCCAGGCGGGATAGAGCGTGGCCAGGAAGCTGAGGAACAGGGACACCGTACAGATGCTCAGAACGTCCTGCCACAGCAACTGTGACGGTAAATGACTGATGAAATAAACGGAGGGATCGAATACCCGAACGTCCAACAGGCCTTCCAGAGTCGTCACAATGGGACCGATATACAGTGCCAGCACACAACCGAGCAGTGCGCCCACCAAAGTACCGACAAAACCGACCGTTGAGCCCTGCACCACAAACACCGCCATGATCTGTCGGGCCGTCATCCCCAGGGTACGCAGGACGGCGATATCGCTGCGTTTGTCGGCCACCATCAGAATCAGGCTGGAAACAATATTGAAGGCGGCCACCGCAATGATGATACCGAGCAAAACGGCGATGACGATTTTCTCCATTTTAACGGCCTGGAACAGACTCCCCTGGGTCTGACTCCAGTCGCGCACCCGCAGCTCTCCAGGCAGTTCGGAGGCCAGCTCCCGCATCACCGGACTCGCCCGGTAAATGTCCTCCACCTGCACCTGAACGCCCTGCACCCCCTGATAGCGGAACAGTCGTCGGGCATCGTCCAGATGGATCAGGGCGAGCCGTTGATCCATCTGCGCCCCCACTTCAAAGACGCCGACCAGAGTGAACCGGCGCACACGGGGGTAAACACCGGCCGGAGTGACCCGAATATCCGGCAGGGTAATCGTGACCGAATCCCCCAGCGCCAGACCGAGTTGACGGGCGAGCAGACGCCCCATGACCACCCGGAACTCACCGGGCTGCAGCTCCATAGTGGAGCCAAGTAACATGCGGGACTCCACCACCGAGACATCAGACTGGTATTCCGGCGCAATGCCCTGAATCTGGACGCCTTCCGAACCACGGCCGTAATTGACCAGCCCGAAACCTTCGATATAGGGTGCAACGCCGCGCACCTCCGGGTGCTGTCTGACGTGGTCTGCCACTGCGCGCCAATCCGCCAACTCCGGCGTGCCATCGATGAAGCCGTGGGGCACCACACTGAGAATCCGCGATTTCATCTCGCGGTCGAAGCCGTTCATCACTGACAGAACGACGATGAGCGCCATCACACCCAGCGCCATGCCCAGCAGGGAAAAGGCGCTGATGAAAGAGATAAACTGTTTGCGGCGCTTGGCGCGCGTGTAGCGCAGACCGATATGTAGCGGGACGTTGATTGGCATGAGCGCATTTAACCCTATTGACCTGAACGCCACAAGCCCGGCAGGTGGATTTGCCGGGCCGCGCAGCGTCAGTGACGCCACAGAACGTCATAGTGGCGGGGCACACCGGCAACGCGGTATGCTATACCTTATTACAATGACAAAAGCCTGTTGCGGGACTGTTATGCCTGAACGACGACTCTATTTTCGCATCGACGACTACCTGGACCTGGAATACCTGGCCGTCGACGAAGACACGCTCCAGCACACGCCAGCCGAGAACCTGTTTCCCGGCGCGGCGGCGCTCAAGACTTACGCGGAGCTGAAGAAAATTGACAGCGAATCGAGCCAACTGTTCTATCAGATCAAGGATCGCGATCGGCAGATTGCCGATTACCTCTATCTGCTCAATCGGAAAATTGACCTGCTCGCCCAGCAGCTGATCAGCGAACCCCGGCTGCACGGGACCCATCCAACGGACCAGCGACGCGTCAACATCAGCGAAGGCGGACTGGCCTTCAGCAACCGGGAAGCGCTGACGATTGGCCAGGCGGTGGCCCTGAACCTGACGTTCCTGCCCACCTACGTCGGGTTGGCCATCTACGCCCGAGTCGCACGCTGTGAACCACTTCGCACCGGCGGCTACGAAATTGCGGCAGAATTCGAAACGCTGACAGACCCGCAACAACACCTTCTCAGCCAACAGATCATGCGCGCCCAGATGGCGGAGAAACGCCGCCTGCAGGATATCGATCCCGACGAAAAGGGCAACCTCTACTCCAAAGGAGCTTCTTCATGACGACGTTTCGATCCTACACCCTACTCGCCCTGGGTCTGACCCTGGGGCTGGGATTATCATCCGCCTCGATCGCCGACCGGGTGGAAATTCCGGTAGGCCAGCAAGGGGCCGAAAACGCGGGCGACGTGCCGACCAATGGCATGACCCAGGAGCGCGTCGAGTCGCGTTTTGGTGCGCCTCAGGAACGCCGTGCAGCGGTCGGCGACCCACCGATCTCCAGTTGGGTTTACGAAGACTACGTAGTCTATTTTGAGCACGACAAAGTGCTACGCACGGTATTGAAGCACCGCCCCCGGGCGGGGGCGGCACCCGCTAACGACGGTTGATGCGGTTGATGCCGTCCAACGCCGCCAGGCGATAGGCTTCTGCCATGGTGGGATAATTGAAGGTGGTATCGAGGAAAAACTGTATGGTGTTTCCCGCGCCACTCTGACTCATGATGGCCTGACCGATGTGAACAATCTCGGCGGCCTCTGCCCCAAAGCAGTGGACGCCCAGTATTTCCAGGCTGTCGACGTGGAACAGTATTTTCAACATCCCCACGTCTTCGCCACTGATCTGTCCCCGCGCAGTGTTTTTGAACAGCGCCCGGCCCACTTCATAGGGCACTCTCGCCGCGGTCAATTCGGTTTCCGTCTGCCCGATGGAGCTGATTTCCGGCAGGGTATAAATACCGGTAGGCACATTGGTGACCGGCTTGCAGGGCTCCCCGGTGATCACTGCCGCGACCGCCCGTCCCTGATCAAACGACGCACTGGCGAGACTCGGCCAGCCGATCACATCGCCGACCGCAAAGATGTTGTCCACCGAGGTTCGATAATCCTGGGACACCTTGAGATTGCCCCGGTAATCCACGTCCAGCCCGGTCGCCTCCAGATTCAGCTTGTCGGTATTACCACTGCGCCCATTACACCAGAGAATCGCATCTGCCTTGAGTCGCTTGCCAGACTTCAGACGCAGCGTCACGCTGTGATCATCGGCCTCAATGGATTCGTATTCTTCGCTGTGACGTACGGTCACATCGCTGTCGCGCAAGTGGTAGCTGAGCGCGTCGGAAATCTCGTCATCCAGAAATGAAAGCAGCCGATCGCGATTGTTGATCAGATCCACCTTCACCCCGAGACCGGAAAAGATGGACGCATACTCACAGCCGATAACGCCCGCTCCGTAGATGATCATATGGCGGGGAGTGTGCTGCATTTCCAGAATGGTATCGCTGTCGTAGACTCGTGGATGACTGAAATCCACATCCGCCGGCCGATACGGGCGCGAGCCGGTGGCGATGATGATCGACTCGGCGGTAATCGTTTCCTGGGCACCATCACCCGAGTCGACATTAACGGTATTGGCATCCACGAAAGAGGCCATCCCGGTATGCAGCGTCACGCGGTTGCGGATATAAAACTCCGTGTGCAACTCGACCTGCTTGGGAATCACCTTGGAGGCCGCCGCCAACACCCTGGGGTAGGACAGCCAGCGAGTATCCCCCATCTCCCGGAACAGACTGACACTGTTGTAGCGAATCAGTTGCTTAACCGCATGACGAAGGGATTTGGACGGAATAGTACCTTTGTGCGCACAGTTGCCGCCCACATGGGCCCGACTTTCAATTACGGCAACTCGCAGATTGGATTTTGCCGCCGACATGGCAGCGCTTTCACCCGCTGGTCCGGACCCGATTACCAGCACATCGTAGGTGTGATCAGCCACTAGGATTAATCTCCTGATTGGGTTTTGGAGGACGTTGCTCTCTCTTTACCCTCTGATGCCGCCCCCTGGCTGGCATCGTACGCCAAATCGTCGACGGGCAGACCCGCCTGCTGACGTTCGTTGATGGTTTTGCACTTTTCTTCGTCGTTACCACACAAATCACAGACGTAGTCTTTCTCGCCCAGGGCGGCGCCGACACCGCCACAGGAACCTTTGAGCGGCTGGCGGCCGAACAGAACGCCGACGGACATCCCTACCACCACCAGAAGCATGACCAACAGGGAAACCAGAACCATACCCATGTGTTACCTCACCTGCCCTTGGGGCTTTCGTTGTGCACGTTCACTGCTGACGCTCAGCGCCAGGGTGCGAATGCACTGGAATAGTCATCAGTAAAACCGTCATCGGTTTTGACAATCATATACACGGGGAGTTTTTCCCGCTCCGCCAGCGCCATACCCGCTTCCGGCCCCAGCACATTCAGTGCCGTCGCCCAGGCATCGGCCTCCGCAGAGGTTGGGGCCAGCACCGTAACGGAGGCCAGGCGATGGGCTATCGGCCGTCCGGTGCGCGGATCGATGGTGTGTGAGTAACGCACACCGTCGCGCTCATAGTAATTGCGATAGTCTCCCGAAGTGGCCATCGCAATATCCGTCAACGCCAGTGCCTTGCGGCCATCACCCTGAACCAGGCTGGGCTGCTCTACGCCAATGCGCCAGGCATCACCCCGGGGACTGCTACCGCTGAGCCGGACTTCGCCCCCGATTTCGACCAGATAATGCTCGTAGCCCTGAGCCTCAAGCCAATCGGCCAGATGATCCACGCCGTAGCCCTTGGCCACGGCCGAGAGATCCAGACGCACATCACTCAACCGACGGGCCCGCTGACCATCGAGCGCCACCTGGGCATAGCCCATCGCCGAACGGGCGGCCGCAATCGCCGCATCGCTGGGTACCTGTTCTGGCTCAGCCAGAGGGCCAAAGCCCCACAGGTCGACCAGCGGCCCCACCGTAATGTCGAAAGCGCCCTCACTGCGCTCACTGATGCGCCGGCTGATGGCCAACACCTCAGCCAGTGGTTCCGACAGCGACTGCCACTGCCCGACCTCCGAGCGATTGAACTGCATCAACTCGGAGTCATCGATGTAAGTCGACATCTGCTGATTGATCTGCGCCAGCTCCCGTTCCAGCCCAGCCTGAATCTTCGCGGCGTCCACCGGCGGAGACTGGTCGGTCACCACCAGGGTGACGTTGAACGTCGTGCCCATGGTGGGCCCGGAGAACCGGTGCGCCTCGTGTTCAACACGAGGCTCGCAGCCGCCCAGCAGCAAACCTAAAAACAAAAACGAGGCCAGCAGTACCGGCCCCGTTTTTATTGTTGTGAGAACCTTGAACAAATCCTGTCCTCTATTAACCGCCGAAGTCGTCCAGCATGATGTTCTCGTCTTCTACGCCCAAGTCCTTGAGCAGTTTGATGACGGCAGCGTTCATCATCGGTGGCCCACACATGTAGTACTCACAGTCTTCCGGCGCCGGATGATCCTTCAGGTACATGTCGTACAACACGTTGTGAATGAATCCGGTCGGCCCTTCCCAGTTATCTTCCGGCTGGGGATCGGACAGCGCTACGTGCCACTCGAAGTTCTCGTTCTCTTCCTGCAGCTGATCGTACTCTTCGTGGTAGAACATTTCGCGCAGTGAACGCGCACCATACCAGAAGGTGATCTTGCGATCGGTTTTGATCCGGCGCAGCTGATCAAAGATGTGTGAGCGCATGGGCGCCATACCGGCACCACCACCGATGAAGACCATTTCCGCGTCGGTGTCCTTGGCAAAGAACTCACCAAAGGGCCCGTAAACGGTGATGGTATCGCCCGGTTTCAGGCTGAACACGTAGGAGGACATGATGCCCGGCGGAATATCCTTGGAGCCCGGAGGCGGCGTCGCGATACGAATATTGAATTTCACGATACCGACTTCTTCCGGGTAGTTTGCCATGGAGTAGGCGCGCATGACCGGCTCGTTGACCTTGGATTCCAGATCGAAGAAACCAAAGCGCTCCCAGTCGCCACGGAATTTCTCTTCAATGTCGAAGTCCTTGAACTTCACATGATGCGGCGGGCACTCGAGCTGGACGTAACCACCGGCACGGAAATCGACGTTCTCGCCTTCCGGCAGCTTCAGTGTCAGCTCTTTAATGAAGGTCGCCACATTCGGGTTTGCCTCAACGGTGCACTCCCACTGCTTCACACCAAACACGTCTTCCGGCACTTCGATGACCATGTCTTCTTTGACCGGTGTCTGGCAGGACAGGCGCCACCCCTCACGGGCCTCGCGCTTGGTGAAGTGACCTTCCTCGGTCGGCAGCATGGCGCCACCGCCCTGCTCTACCACACACTTACACTGTGCGCAGGTACCGCCACCACCACAGGCCGACGGCAGGAACAGGCCCGCATTGGCCAGGCTCTGCAGCAGCTTGCCGCCGGCGGGGACCTGGATTTTTTTCTCGTGGTTGATCTCGATCGTTACGTCGCCACTGCTCACCAGTTTGGCGCGGGCGCTCAGGATGATTACCACCAACGCCGCAACGATGACGGTAAACATGACCACGCCCAATATAATTTCCAAATTCATCTAGCCTACCTCGCTGGTTACAGGTCGATGCCGCCGAAAGACATAAAGCCCAGGGACATGAGACCGACAGTAATGAAGGTAATGCCCAGGCCACGCAGGCCCGCCGGCACATCGCTGTACTTCATCTTCTCGCGAATACCCGCCAGAGCGGTAATCGCCAGGGCCCAACCGACGCCGGAACCGGCACCGAAGGCAACACTCTCGGCAAAGTTGTAGTCGCGCTCCACCATGAACAGCGAACTACCCAGAATGGCGCAGTTCACGGTAATCAGAGGCAGAAACACACCCAGAGCGTTGTACAGCGCGGGCATGAACTTATCCAGCACCATTTCCAGAATCTGAACCAGCGCGGCGATCACACCAATGTAGGTAATCAGACCGAGGAAGCTCAGGTTGACATTGGGCAGACCGGCCCACGCCAGGGCCCCATCAGCCAATACGTAGGTGTAGAGCAGATTGTTCACCGGTACGGTAATCAACTGCACGACCACGACCGCAATGCCCAGGCCAAAGGCGGCACTGATTTTCTTGGAGATTGCCAGGAAGGTACACATCCCCAGGAAGAACGCCAACGCCATGTTTTCAATGAAAACGGTCCGTACAAAAATACTCAGTAACTGTTCCACGATCAGGCCTCCTGCGGCTTGGTGTTAGGCGCCATCTTGAACTCTTCTTCCTCAACCTGCTCCGGCTTCCAGGCGCGGATGGCCCAGATAAAGAAACCGATCAGGAAGAACGCGCTCGGCGGCAACAGCAACAGACCGTTCGGCACGTACCAGCCACCCTCGGTCACCGGGGTCAACAGAGTGACGCCAAACAGGCTGCCGGAGCCGAACAGCTCGCGGATGAAGGCCAGACCCAACAGGATGACGCTATAACCCAGGCCATTACCCACGCCGTCGATAAAGCTCGGCAGCGGCGGGTTCTTCATGGCAAAGGCTTCGGCGCGGCCCATGACGATACAGTTGGTAATGATCAGGCCTACGAAGACCGACAGCTGCTTGCTGATGTCATACGCCACCGCCTTCAGTACCTGATCCACCAGAATCACCAAGGAGGCGATGATGGTCATCTGCACAATGATCCGGATACTGCCCGGAATGTGATTGCGCACCATGGAGACAAACAGGTTGGCAAATGCGGTTACCGCGGTCAGGGCGATACACATCACCACCGTCACGCTCAAACTGTTGGTAACAGCCAGAGCCGAACAGATACCCAGAATCTGCAGCGCAATCGGGTTATTGTCAAAAATCGGTTCAATCAGAAGTTGCTTGAGCTTCTTCATGGCTTAGGCCTCCCCTTCGCGCAAGTTCTTCAAAAACGGCTTGAAGCCCATATCACCCAGCCAGAACTCCACCAGGTTATCCACGCCCTTGCTGGTCAGGGTAGCGCCCGAGAGGCCATCCACCTTGTACTGGGCATTGGGGTCGGAGGAGTCGACACTGCCTTTGATGACCGACAGTTGGACCTCGCCATCGTCGCCGTAGACTTTTTTACCGTCCCACTGGGCCTTCCAGCTCGGGTTATCCACCTCACCGCCGAGACCGGGCGTTTCGGCGTGTTCGTAGAACGTAAGACCAGCAACGGTATTACCGTCGGCTTCGATTGCCATAAAGCCATAGAGAGTGGACCAGAGTCCGTACCCGCGAACCGGCAATACCAGTGTCTGCAGCTCGCCCTGCTCGTTCTCCACGAGGAACACCTCGGCGTAGCGTTCACGACGGGAAATGCCCGCGATGTCTTCATCACCGCTGAGGTCCATGGAGCGGCTCGGATCTTTGGCCGCTTTCCACTGATCGTAGCTGTCCGGGTCCACTTCATCGGTGAACTGGCCAGATTCGAGATCCACCACACGGGTTTTGATCCGTGATTCGAAAATCTCTTCGACGCTGCCCTCTTCCCCGCTGAGACCGGCCGCAGCAATGATATTGCTCTTGAAATCCAGTTCCTGGTTCATCTGCTGCATGGGGCGCAACAGCACGGCGGCTGTCGACACCACGACGGAGCAGACGATACACAGTGCCAGAGTCACTGTGATGGTCTTTTTGATCGTATCGTTATTAGCCACGTGCCAACCTCCGCTTGATATTCGCCTGTACAACAAAGTGGTCAATCAGGGGGGCGAACAGGTTGGCAAACAGAATCGCCAACATCATCCCCTCCGGGAAGGCCGGGTTGACGACGCGGATCAACACACACATGAGGCCAATCAGAGCGCCAAACCACCAGCGACCGGCGTGAGTCATGGAGGCGGATACCGGATCCGTGGCCATGAACATCATGCCGAATGCAAAACCGCCCACGACCAGGTGCCAGTACCAGGGCATGGCAAACATCGGGTTGGTGTCGGAGCCAATCGCGTTGAACAGTAGCGTGGTGGCGATCATACCCAGCATCACACCGGCCACAATCCGCCAGGAGGCAATACCCATGATCAACAGAATGCCGCCACCGATCAGAATGGCCAGTGTGGACACTTCACCAATGGAGCCGTGGATGTTGCCAATGAACGCGTCCATCCAGCTCATCTGCTGGTATACGCCGTCCATACCCTGCTGGAAGGCGACCGACAGAGCAGTAGCACCGGAGTAACCATCGACCACGGTCCAGACACTGTCGCCGGACATGGACGCCGGGTAGGCAAAGTACAGGAACGCACGACCGGTCAGTGCGGGGTTCAGGAAGTTCTTGCCGGTACCGCCGAACACTTCCTTACCGACCACAACACCGAAGCTGATACCCAGAGCCGCTTGCCACAGGGGCAGATCCGGTGGGCAGATCAGGGAGAACAGAACCGACGTAACAAAGAAACCTTCGTTCACTTCGTGACCGCGTACAGTGGCAAACAGGACTTCCCAGAAGCCGCCAACCACGAACACCACGAAGTAGATCGGGATAAAATAGGCCGCACCGTGCCAGAAAGAGGCCCAGATGCTGCTGGCGTCATAGCCGCCCATCATTTCAATAAAGGCACCCCGCCAACCTTCCACCGAGGCGATACCCATATCCGCCATGATGGTATTGGCCTGAAAGCCCATGTTGTACATGCCGTAGAACATGGCCGGGAAGGTGCACAGCCACACGGTGATCATGATGCGCTTGAGGTCGATGCCGTCGCGCACATGAGCGGTGGTTTTGGTCACACTGGCAGGGCGATAGAAAATGGTGTCCACCGCTTCGTACAGGGAGTACCACTTTTCCAGTTTGCCGCCCTTGTGGAAGTTCGGCTCGATCTTGTCGAGATAGTTGCGCAGAGCTTTCATACCTTAGCCCTCCTTCTCAATAGTGGTGAGATTGTCGCGCAGGATCGGGCCGTATTCGTATTTGCCCGGGCACACGAAGGTGCACAGGGCCAAATCTTCCTCGTCCAGCTCAAGACAACCCAATTGCTGGGCGGTCTCGGTATCCCCGACAATCAGGGAGCGCAGCAACTGCGTCGGCAGAATATCAAGCGGCATCACGCGCTCGTAGGCACCCACCGGCACCATGGCACGCTCACTACCACCGGTGGTGGTGGTGAAGTTGAACTGCTTGCCTTTGAACAGCTTGGAGATGTAAATGCCCATGACGGAAAAGGCATTGAAACCGGCGCGCAGGTAGTGAAGCATCGGGCGATCGTTGCCCTCTTCCAACACGGACACCTGCTGGTGGTAGCGTCCCAGGTAGGCCAGCGGGCCACGACCGTTACGACCACCAAAGACCGAACCGGAAATCAGGCGGTTCTCGGCAGGCTTGAGCTCGCCAGCGGTCAGTTCTTCGAGGTTGGCACCCAGACGGGTACGCAGCAGACGGGGCTTCTCGACCTGCGGACCACCCAGAGCCACCACACGACGGTTATCCAGCTTGCCCGTGGTAAACAGCGTACCAATGGCGATCACGTCCTGATAGTTGACGGTCCAGACCAGCTTTTTGTCGCTGACCGGGTCGAGGTGGTGGATGTGGGTGCCCGCATTGCCGGCCGGGTGTACGCCACCAAACTCTTCAGTGACAAAACGCTCGCCCGAGGCAGCGGGAATATCGGCGCCAGCGGCCTTACAGACAAACACCTTGCCCTCGGTCATCCGACTGAGCACAACCAGGCCCTGCTTGAACGCCTCGGCCTGCTCGGCAACGATCACCTCCGGGTTGGCCGCCAGCGGATTGGTGTCCATGGCAGTCACAAAGATGGAATTGGGCTTGCTGTCCAGAGCCGGGACCTTGCTGAACGGGCGGGTCCGCAGCGCGGTCCACAGGCCAGATTCGTTCAACAGGGCGCGGGCGTCCTCGTCAGACACCTGCGCCGGGTCCGTGCCCTTATAGGCCTCGAAGGTCTCGGCGTCGTCGCCTTCGACATCGATCACAACGGACTGCAGCACCCGGCGTTCGCCACGATTGATGGCCGCCACGGTACCGGAGGCGGGTGCGGTATAGCGCACGCCTTCCGTCTTTTTATCGGTAAACAGTAACTGACCGAGCTTGACCTTGTCCCCCACCTGGACCGCCATGGTCGGTTTCATACCGTGGTAATCGAAACCGATGACAGCCACAGAGCGGATTTTTGGACCCTCGCTGATGGCCTGCTCGGGCACACCGGATATAGGTAAATCCAATCCCCGACGGATCTTTATCATACGTCTCTGCCTAATCACTCGTTGGATAAACTGACCTGAAGGGGAAACATCCCCAACCGATCGGTGTCGTATGCCGGGCTAACGGATTGCACTTCGCACACTCAACCCCAGCGGCCCGACAGTAACTGGGTTGCGATATTCAAATGTGTGCGGATATATAGTTGTTAGAAGCGCAAGTTCCAGGTGCCTGA
>NZ_DFTP01000107.1:29519-29718 GCF_002381585.1 Marinimicrobium sp. UBA4209 | reverse complement strand
CCCCGCCATCCCTCAAAAAGCACCTCAGCTATGAGATTTCTCCGCCTCAACACCCATTGCGGAGTCGATTCGGGCACATTTTCTGCCCACACCCTTGGAAAAATCGCCGCAATTATAAAGATCACAGCGCCGAAAGGCCAGTCCGCTGGCGGGTTTTTTGCAGTCACCGGATGGTACTCACAGGGTGGATGGCGCCATC
>NZ_DFTP01000107.1:29074-29390 GCF_002381585.1 Marinimicrobium sp. UBA4209 | reverse complement strand
TCGCAGCAGCCAAACACAATCTCATCAGGTCGGGTACAATGGCGGCTTTTTTCCGCAGCCGTCAAATCATGAGTGAACAGAACCCGCTGAACCCGCCAACCACCGTCCGCCCCGGCGATCGTCAGACCTGGGGACAACTCCACGGTGCCGCTCAGGCCCTCGCCCTGGCAAATGCCGCCCGGTCCCACGAGGGCCTGAGCCTGGTCATCGCACCGGATACCAGCACCGCTCAGCGCCTGGAGAGCGAGCTGCGCTACTTTGCGGGCGACCAACTGCCGGTACTGCACCTGGCGGACTGGGAAACCCTGCCCTACGA
>NZ_DFTP01000107.1:28682-28993 GCF_002381585.1 Marinimicrobium sp. UBA4209 | reverse complement strand
ACTGGGAAACCCTGCCCTACGACACGATTTCCCCGCACCAGGACATCATTTCCGAGCGCCTTCGCACCCTCTACCGTCTGCCCGGCACCCGCCAGGGCATATTGGTGGTGCCGGTCACCAGTATCCTGCAGAGGCTGATGCCGCAGAGCTACCTGCTGAGCAACAGCCTGCTCCTGGAGCCGGGCGAGCGCCTGGACCTGGACGCACTGCGCAGCCGACTGGAAAAAGCCGGCTACCACTGCGTCGACACGGTGTACGAGCACGGCGAATTTGCGGTGCGCGGCGCCCTGATCGACCTGTTCCCCATGGGC
>NZ_DFTP01000107.1:15184-28633 GCF_002381585.1 Marinimicrobium sp. UBA4209 | reverse complement strand
TGATCGACCTGTTCCCCATGGGCAGCGACTACCCCTACCGGATCGATCTGTTCGACGACGAGGTGGAAACCCTGCGTCGTTTCGACCCCGAAACCCAGATGACCGTCGAGCAGGTAAACCGTATCGAACTGCTCCCGGCACGGGAATTCCCTCTGGATAAAAACGGCATCAATCGCTTCCGGGATCACTGGCACGCCCGTTTTGATGTCGATCATCGCGCCTGCCCGGTCTACCAGGACGTCTGCAGCGGCATTGCCCCACCCGGGATTGAGTACTACCTGCCACTGTTTTTCGAGCAGTCGAGCCACCTGTTCGAGTACCTGCCGGAGAACACCCGGATTTTTGCCCTGGGGGAGCTGGAAGCGGCCGCCGAGCGCTTCTGGAACGAACTGCAGAACCGCTATGAGAGCCGCAAGGTCGACCCTCAGCGCCCGATCATGCCGCCGCGGGACATCTATCTCGGCGTGGACGAGCTGTTCGGCCTGATCAAACCCCTGGCCCGCACCTTCGTACAGACCGCAGCGGTAGAGCCGGGCGCCGGCCGATTCAACTTTGCCACCCAGGCGCCCCCGACCCTGCCGGTCAACCATCAGTCAGACACGCCCCTGGCAGCGGTGGAAGCGTTTCTGATGGAATTCGACGGTCGGGTACTGTTCTGCGCCGACTCCGCCGGCCGACGTGAAACACTGCTGGACCTGCTGGGCCGCATCCGTGTACACCCGACCATCGTCGATAACTGGGACGCCTTTGCGCAGAACGACACGCGCCTGGCCCTCTCCGTGGCGCCCCTGGATCAGGGCCTGCGGCTGCAGGACCCCAATGTGGTGGTCATTGCGGAATCCCAGCTGTTTGGCGACCGGGTTCGTCAGCAGCGCCGACGTCGTCAGGCCCAGGACAACAGCGACCTGATCGTCAAAAACCTGACCGAACTCAAACCCGGCGCCCCGGTGGTGCACATCGACCACGGGGTGGGCCGCTACCGCGGCCTGGAAACCCTGAATGTGGACAGCCAGTCGACGGAATTCCTGACCCTGGAGTACGCCGAAGGCGCCAAGCTGTACGTGCCGGTCACCAACCTGCACCTGATCAGCCGGTTCAGTGGCGCCGATGAGGAGCTGGCGCCACTGCACCGGCTGGGCAGTGAACAGTGGCAGAAAGCCAAACGCAAAGCGGCCGAGCAGGTGCGGGATGCGGCCGCCGAGCTATTGGATATTTATGCCCGTCGCGCCGCCCGCAAGGGCTTTGCCTTTGACGACCCCAAGGCCGCCTATGAGAGCTTTGCCGCCGCTTTCCCGTTTGAGGAAACGCCGGACCAGCAGCGAGCCATCGAGGCGGTGGTGCAGGACATGCTCTCCCCGCAACCCATGGACCGCCTGGTGTGCGGGGACGTGGGCTTTGGCAAAACCGAAGTGGCCATGCGGGCGGCCTTTATCGCCAGCTACAGCGGCAAGCAGGTCGCCCTGCTGGCCCCCACAACCCTGCTCGCCCAGCAGCACTTTGAATCCCTGAAAGACCGTTTCGCCGACTGGCCCATCACCATTGAAGTCCTGTCACGCTTTCGCACCACCAAAGAGGTCAACGAGGTGCTCAAGCGCGTGGAGGCGGGCAAAGTGGATATCGTTGTGGGGACTCACAAGCTGCTGCAGGGAGACCTCCGCTACAAGAACCTGGGGCTGCTAATCATCGATGAGGAACATCGATTCGGTGTGCGCCAGAAGGAGAAACTCAAGGCGTTGCGGGCCGAGATCGATATCCTCACCCTGACCGCCACCCCGATCCCCCGGACGCTCAACCTGTCAATGTCCGGCATTAGGGATCTGTCCATCATTGCCACCCCGCCGGCGCGCCGTCTGTCGGTCAAAACCTTTGTCCGCACCCAGGACGACGCCACCATCAAGGAGGCGATTCTGCGGGAAATCCTGCGCGGCGGGCAGGTGTATTACCTGTACAACGAAGTCAAAAATATCGAACGGATCGCCCGGGAGTTGGGGGAAATGATCCCGGAAGCCCGGGTGGGCATCGGCCACGGCCAGATGCGCGAGCGCGATCTGGAACGGGTCATGTCGGACTTTTACCACAAGCGGTTCAATGTGATGGTGTGCACCACCATTATCGAGACCGGCATCGACGTCCCGAGCGCCAACACCATCATCATTCACCGGGCCGACAAATTTGGCCTGGCCCAGTTGCACCAACTGCGGGGCCGGGTCGGCCGCTCGCACCATCAGGCCTACGCCTATCTGCTGACCCCCGAACGCCGCGCCATGACCGCCGACGCACTCAAACGCCTGGACGCCATTGCGGCGGCCCACGACCTGGGCGCCGGCTTTACCTTGGCCACCCACGACATGGAAATTCGCGGCGCCGGGGAACTGCTCGGGGAGGAACAGAGCGGCCAGATCCAGACCGTGGGCTTCTCGCTCTACATGGATATGCTGGACCGGGCCATCAAGGCCATCCGGGCCGGCAAGACGCCGGATATCGAACAGCCTCTGGACTCCGGCATCGATGTGAACCTGCGCATCCCGGCCCTGATTCCCGCGGACTATCTGCCGGATGTCCACACCCGCCTGGTGCTGTACAAGCGACTGGCCAACGCGGAATCCGATGAGGCTCTGCGCGAGCTTCAAGTGGAAATGATCGACCGGTTCGGGCTGCTACCCGAGGCGACCAAGAATCTGTTTGCGGTGACCGCGCTGAAACTGCGTGCGGAAAAGCTCGGCATCGCCAAACTCGAAGCCGGCGACCGGGCCGGTCGACTGGAATTTTCCGAGCAAACCGAGGTCGATCCCCTGACCATTGTGCAATTGGTGCAAAGTGACCCACAAACCTACCAATTGGCAGGGGCGAATCATTTAAAATTCGTTCGAAATATGGAAAATGGCGAAACACGACTGAACGCTGTTTCAGAACTGCTGGATAAACTGACGCCCGGAAACCGCTCATGACCCACGCTTTGCGCACCTCCCGCACCTCCCTCGCTCTGGCCGCCCTGCTCGGCCTGGCCGCCACCTGCGCCATGGTGCCAACCCTGGCCGAGGACCCGGCCGACTGGTACCAGGTGGAAATGATCGTGTTCGAGCGGATCGGCGGTGCAGACGGCATCGAACAGTGGCCGCGCAACATCCAGTTGCGCTACCCATTCAACTGGGTGACGCTGCATGACCCGGAGTCCGATCTGGCGGATACCGAGGACACCTCGCCCCCCCGCCCCTCCTGGGACAACGGCCTGGCGGCCCTGCGAGAACCGGCCCCCGCCGACTTGGCCCGGGACGCTTTCCTCCCCCTGCCCGAGGACCTGCGCTCCATGGACCGGTTCGCGAATGCCATGAACCGCTCCGGTCAGTATCGGGTCCTGTTTCACGAGGCCTGGCGCCAGCCGGTCACCGAGCTGGAAGAAAGTCCCGCGCTGCTGATTCAGGGCGGCGATACCTTTGATAACCACACCGAGCTCGAGGGCAGCATCACCCTGAGTGTGTCGCGCTACCTGCACCTGCACACCCGCCTGTGGTTCACCGAGTTCGAGCCCAATTACGGCCAGCCCCCCGGCGCCTGGCCGGAACTGCCCCGGCGCCCCGACGCACCGCAACCGGACAATGCGCCCACCACCGACGATCGAGAGACGGCACCCCTGTGGGGCGACGAATGGCAAAACCCGACTGGTAACGCCTGGGACACGAGCCTGAACACCACCTCAAGCCTGCCGGACTTTCTGGAAGAGGACTATCTTCCCCGCCGTATCGTGACCCTGAACCAGCAGCGGCGAATGCGCAGCGAAGAGCTGCACTACCTGGACCACCCTATTGTCGGGCTGATGATTCGAGTCACCCCTTACGAACGTCCCGACGAAGAAGAGACCGGAAGCGACGAAGAGTAAGCGGGAACAGGCGGGTGAGAAAAGAGTAATCGGAGGGAGAAACGGTTATTACCTTGATCAACATGAACACACCCGCCCGCTACCGGCGACGGGTGACCGCACTGGTGTCAGGCAACGGCGACGA
This sequence comes from Marinimicrobium sp. UBA4209, assembly GCF_002381585.1. Lineage (NCBI taxonomy): Bacteria > Pseudomonadati > Pseudomonadota > Gammaproteobacteria > Cellvibrionales > Cellvibrionaceae > Marinimicrobium > Marinimicrobium sp. UBA4209. The sequence continues at coordinate 24,632 of NZ_DFTP01000107.1, read as the reverse complement.
CGTCGTCGGCCTGGAGCCCTTTGTCACCTTCGAGCAGCTCAAACTCCACACTCTGCCCTTCTGACAGAGAGCGGTAGCCCTCACCTCGAATGTTGCGGTAGTGCACGAAAATATCGTCACTGTCTTCGCCACAGGTGATAAACCCGTAGCCTCTGGCGTTATTGAACCATTTGACGGTTCCTGACGCTCGCTCAGCCATAGTGATACCCCATTATTCTTATGAAAAATCCTGACGTCTTTCGTCTTTAAGTTCTTAACACCCGGTCACCCGGGTTTTACTCCATCCGTTATTAACGGACGCCGACGTTTTAAGCCATCTGATCCCGATTGTCCAGTCTCGCCTGTGGATTTTGAGACACTCTTAGCGTTTTTGGTTATATGGACAACCAGGGAGCCTGGCTAATGCCGGACATCAGACTCGGGAACTGCGTATAGGCCGGGCGCGTTACGCCACAATCCCTGATAATCCATGCCAAACCCGAACACAAAGCGATCCGGCACCGTCAGCCCGACAAAGTCCGCCTCCACCGCCGGCGGGTCAGGCAGGCGCTTTTGCACCAGCGCCACCGTATGGATGGAGAGCGCCCCCTGCCCCCGGCAGGCCTCCACGAGCCCCTTCAGCGTCAGCCCCCGATCGAGTATATCGTCAACAATCAGAATCCGTCGGCCGGCCAGCGGAGTAGCCGGTCGGTGCAGCCACCGCAACTGGTCATCGCCTTCCATCCGATGCCCATAGCGACTGGCGTGAATATAATCCGTTTCCAGCGGCATCGACAGGCGCGGCAGCAAGTGTCCGGCGGTCACCAGGCCGCCGTGCATCACCGTCAGCACCAGCAGTGGCTCAGGCCCGGTCAACCTGTCGCCTATTTCGCTGGATAGACGATCGAGCGCCCGCTCCAGCTCGTCCCGGGTATACAGGCACTCCGCCGCCTCGGGCCAATGGGCATCAATCACCATCGCCACCGGACTGCTCGCCGTCCACCTCGGGACCATAGGTCGCATCGCCCGCCGAGCGATTGCTCGGCTCTTGATTCTTGCCTGAGGCCCGGTCTGCTCCCTTATTCTCCGCCGGTGATTCACGCTCGGACTGGGATGCCCCCCCACCGTCATGGCCCGACAGACGGACCGGCTCAGGCACATGCAGTGTGGAAGTCGGGAACGCAATTTCCGCACCGTACCCAGCAATAATGTCGGCGATTTTCAGCATGACATCCTGCTTGATTTCGTGAAACTCCACCCAATTGACGGTTTTGGTGAAGGTGTAGACGAAGAAGTCCAGCGAACTGGCGGCAAAGCTGTTGAAATTGACAATGAGCGTCTGATGGTCTGTTTCAATGCGCTCGTCGTCCAGCAACATCTGTCGGACATCGGCAACAATATCATCCATCTTGTCGACATCATCGTAGCGGATGCCGATGGTTTCCAGAATCCGCCGATTTTCCATGCGTGAGGGGTTCTCCACCGAAATCTGGGTGAAGGTAGCGTTGGGCACATACAGTGGCCGGCGGTCAAAGGTGCGGATACGGGTCTGACGCCAACCGATATTTTCCACCACACCCTCAATCTCCTTGTCCGGTGACCGCACCCAGTCACCGACCGCGAACGGACGATCCATATAAATCGTCAGACCACCAAAAAAGTTCGCCAGCAGGTCCTTCGCGGCAAAACCCACTGCGATACCGCCGACACCACCAAAGGCAAGTACCCCGGAGATACTGTACCCGAGCGCCTGCAGCAGCCCCAGCACCGCGGTGATGACCACCGAGGCCCGTAACAGCTTACTGACCGCACCTACCGTGGTGGGATCACCCGGCTCCCCGACTCTCGGGTTCAGAAACTCTTTCTCTCCCAACCGGATAAAGCGCACCAGAAACCACGTAACCAGCAACACAATACCCACCTGACGAATGGTCTCAACCGCACCCATCAGCTCGATATCCGCCCCCTGATGGGTCAGGTAGCTGGCCCAACTGATGCCCATCAGCCAGATGATGCCCTTCAGTGGCGGTCGAACCGAGCGGAACGCCATCATCAGCCAGATGGCGTTCGCGCTGTCTGCCTTCTTCTCCAAGCGTTTGACAATAAAGCTGACCACCATGGCCACTACCAGAGTGGCCAACACCACAGCAAATGCATGCAGTATCCAGAGCTGATCCCGATCGGCCAGATCGGTCAGGAAGGTCTTTATCGGATCCAATAATTCCATGGCAATCACTCAAACATGTTTAGACAAAGTTTTTATGTAAAACTCTGCCGATAGATTCATTTAGACTCAGCGGAGTATACCCACGCCGAGGCAAAAGCCAAAACCTCAAGGAAAATTAGGCAATTACCGCGACCGACCCCACGAGTTCCCGGACAACTCGCTTCCTGAGCGTCCTCCCGCCGCTCGCGCACCGCTTGCTAGGGAGCGGAAAAGCCATGGTAAGGTAACTCATCGGCGATTCCGCCGCACCGCGGACGCTTTTCATTCACGCAGATGGGAGCATTGAGTCATGGGCTTTCAGTCTCCAAGCATTGGCGCCTGGTACTTTGATCGCGAAGACCAGCAGGTCTTTGAAGTGGTCGCGCTGGATGAGCAGCAGGGTACCATTGAGGTGCAGTATCTCGACGGTGCCATCGGTGAATTTGACCTGGAAACCTGGCCCCTACTGCCACTGGTGCCCGCGGCCGCCCCGGAGGACTCCGAAGCCGGCTACGAACTCAGCCAGGAGGATCGCTGGAACGACGATGACGTGCTGGTCCCGGACTCCTGGAACAACCCCCTGAACGACATCGAGCCCGACCTCTTCCCCGGCTACGACGACTGAGCCCGCCGCCAACCCGCCCTGCCCCCAACCACTTTTGTCACCTGTGCTTGCATACAGGTGATAACTGTATATAATCACAATATCTGTATAAAAACCCAGACCACACTGGTCCCCACAGAACTGCCACGGAGCTCGCCATGTACAACTTGACCCCTCGCCAGGAAAAGGTGTTGCAGTTGATCAAGAATTACGCGGAAGAAACCGGCTATCCGCCAACCCGCGCCGAGATTGCCCGCATTCTGGGGTACAAATCCGCCAATGCCGCCGAGGAGCACATCAAGGCGCTGGCCCGCAAAGGCGCCATCGAAGTGATTCCCGGCGCCTCCCGCGGCATCAAGCTGGTCGAGCCACAGCAGGGACTGCCACTGGTCGGACGGGTCGCGGCCGGCAGCCCCATTCTTGCGCAGGAACACATCGAAGATTACTGCCAGCTCCCCCACAGCTTTTTTACCCCGCAGGCGGATTACCTGCTGCGCGTGCATGGCATGAGCATGAAAGACGCCGGCATTCTGGACGGCGATCTGCTGGCGGTTCACCGCACTCAACAGGTCCGCAACGGTCAGATTGTGGTCGCTCGCATTGGTGAGGAGGTCACAGTAAAACGCTTCAAGCGAGTCGGCAACCGCGCCCAGGTAGAGCTCTGGCCGGAAAATCCGGATTTCGATGTCATTGAGGTGGACTTGCGCGATCAGGAGTTCACTATTGAAGGTCTCAGTGTAGGAGTCATTCGCCGTGATTAACGCCCCCATTCAATCGGCATCACCGGCACCCGCCGGCGGCATTACCGAGCTGGTACTGACCCACAACGCCCCGGAGCAGACCCAACTGTTACTGCCCATGGTGGCGCACCTGAGCCGAACCCCGAGCGATCGTTGGCTGACCTGGATCAGTCCCGGCCCGGTGGACCGCAGGTTGCTCGAGCGGTACGGCGTGGATACACGCAGCATTCGCCTGATTCACGCACCGGAAACCGACGACAGCCGCTGGATACTCTGGGAAGCCCTTGCCAAAGGCAACAGCCACACCGTCATTGCAAGCCCGGGTGCCTTGAGCGATCGCGAGCTAAAGCAACTCGAAGCCGCCGCCTTGCAGGGGCAATGTCAGGCACTGTTATTGCGGGTTCGATAGCGGAGGGACAAGCTACTTGCGCTCCAGGGCTGGAGCGACTCTGCGTTGCTTTAAACGCTAACCTTCCGCCGCACGTGAACGCGACTCATTGGGCGCGGAACAGTCACTTTAAAGAGACTGGGACCTCAGCGGAGACTGTAGCCTCAGTGATAAACCGGCTTTTCCTCGGTATCGGCAAACTCACCCAGAAAATCTTCCACGCCGTCTTCGGCAATCTCACTGGCGGCTTCCATACCCGCCTCGATCATGGCCTTGGCCACATCCAGTTTGCCTTCACGCATATAGGACAGGGAGTCGGCGGAGAACCGGATGCTCACCAGAGGCTCGCCATTCTCATCGGCCCGCTGCAGAACCACATCACCGTTGGCCAGTTCCACAATTTCATACAGGGATGATGACATAACTTCTCCGCCTTCTTCGATAACAACTGCCCATCAGTTTACCACAGGCTGCCCGGCCAGGGCTCCCCCTCAGTATTCCGCGCTGGTCTCGCGCTGACGTTCCACCAACTCGTTTAACGCCTCAAACCACTGGGTCAGCCGGGCCTGGGTAATCTTTCCCGGAGCGCCGTCGGGCGACTCCAGGTCCAGCACCTCAATGCGCGCGACCGGCGCTGCTCCTGAGGCAGCCCAGCAGGCGTCGTAGGCCTCCTGGAGGGCAGACAGCCAGCTGTCCGGATTGGTGCGAAGGGTGAGCAGCTCACGGGCTTCTGAGGGGTTCTTGCCGAAACGCTCGAGCGCATCCAGCAAGTCCTGCTCGGTGGTGATACGACTCACGTCGGGAACCGAATAGTTTTCGGCCAACTCCCGCAGATAGTGCCGGTAGGCACAGAGCAGGTGAAAGGCCGCTCCATCGAGCAGCGCCTGCTGGCGCAGGCGCTCGTTGGCGTTCCCGGGCGCGCCATCCCGGACCAGCTGTTTGAGCAGCGCACGACAATAGGCCAATTTCTGATTGACCCGAGTCAGACTGGTTCCAGCCATTAACAAACCTCATCAACAGCCCGGCGGCTGATTACTTGTTGGCGACCCACTTGCCTTTTTCATAAAAGGCTTTCCAACCGGTCGCCTTACCGTCCACTTCGGACTGCACATACTGCTCTTTGGTCTTCCGGCTGTAGCGAATCACCGTTTTGTTGCCATCCGGGTCTTCCGTCGGCGCGGAAAAGAGAAATTTGTACTTAGGATCGATCTCTTTTTTGTGCGGCACAATTTCCGCCACCAGAGGCGCGCGGGTCTCCCGGTTTTTGGGGAACTGGCTCGCCGCCAGGAACAGGCCGGATGCCCCATCGCGCAGGACGTAAGTGTCATCCACCTTCTCGCACTGGAGCTCCGGCATGGGTACCGGGTCCATTTTCGGTGGCGCTGGCTCACCGCTCTTGAGCAGCTTGCGGGTATTTTTACACTCACTGCTGGTACAGCCGAAGTACTTACCGAAACGGCCGGTCTTGAGCTGCATTTCGCTGCCACACTTGTCGCACTCAAGGGTCGGGCCTTCGTAGCCTTTCAGCTTGAAGCTGCCCTCTTCCACTTCGTACCCCGGACAATCCGGGTTGTTGCCGCAGATGTGCAACTTGCGCTTGCTGTCGAGCAGATAACTGTCCATGGCGGTGTTGCACAACTTGCACCGGCGTTTGGTGCGCAGCAGCCGGGACTCGGCCTCTTCATCGGCATCCGCATCCAGCGCTTCGTCGCCGGAGACCAGATTCATGGTGTTTTTACAGCGCTCTTTGGGCGGCAGGCTGTAGCCCGAGCAGCCCAGGAACACGCCCGTGCTCCCGGTGCGGATCTGCATCGGCCGACCACACTGATCGCACTTGATGTCGGTATCGGTGGGCGAGTTGGCCCGCATACCGTTCTCACTGCTCTGGGCCTGCTCCAGTTTACGGGTGAACTCCGCGTAAAACTCGTCGAGCAGCTGCTGCCAGTTTTTCTCACCCTGGGCGACATCGTCCAGGGAGTCTTCCATACTGGCGGTAAAGCCGTAATCCATCAGGTCATCAAAACTTTCCACCAGGCGCTCGGTGACGATATCGCCCATTTTTTCGGCGTAGAACCGGCGGTTTTCCTGACGCACGTAACCGCGATCCTGGATCGTGGAGATGATCGACGCATAAGTGGATGGGCGACCAATCGCCCGCTTCTCCAATTCTTTTACCAGGCTCGCTTCAGTAAAGCGCGCCGGCGGTTTGGTGAAGTGCTGCGAGGGCTCGAGTTTGATCAGAGGCAGCACCTGCCCCACTTTGATATCCGGCAGCACCACGTCTTCATCTTTTTTGGCCACCGGAGGCAACACCTTCAGGAAGCCGTCAAAGCGAATGACCCGGCCGCGGGTGCGCAGCTCGAAGTCCTCGGCCTTGACCACGATCGAGGTACTGGTAAATTCCGCCGGGCTCATCTGGCAGGCCACAAACTGCTGCCAGATCAGGGTATACAGTCGCTCAGCGTCGCGCTCCATACCACTGAGGTGATTGGGCTTTACCGTTACGCTGGAGGGGCGGATCGCTTCGTGTGCCTCCTGGGCCCCCTCCTTGCTGGAGTAGACCACCGGGCTTTCCGGCAGATAGCGCTTGCCGTACTCATCCTGAATAAAGTCACGGCAGTTGGCCACCGCTTCCTGACTCAGGTTGGTGGAGTCGGTTCGCATGTAGGTGATATAACCCGCCTCATACAGGCGCTGGGCCATCATCATGGTTTTCTTGACCCCAAACCCCAACCGGGTGCTCGCGGCCTGCTGAAGGGTAGAGGTAATAAATGGTGCCGGTGGTTTGGACTTGGTGGGCTTGTCTTCCCGGTCCGCCACCTCGTAACGTGCCCCTTCCAGCGCCTTGACCGCAGCCATGGCCTGGGACTCATTGAGCGGCTTGAACGCCTTGTCGCCCTGCTTCTTGACCTCGAAGCGCACTGCCTCGCCACCGCCGGCTTTCAGCTGGGCCGCCAGGGTCCAGTATTCCTCGGGCACGAAGGCGCGAATTTCCCGCTCGCGCTCAACCACCAGGCGCACCGCCACCGACTGTACCCGTCCGGCCGACAGACCGCGGGCGATTTTCTCCCACAGCAGCGGCGACAGCATATAGCCAACCACCCGGTCCAGGAATCGGCGCGCCTGTTGGGCATTGACCCGGTCCCGATCGATACGACCGGGCTGTTTGAAGGCGTTCTGAATTGCGCTTTTGGTGATTTCGTTAAACACCACCCGTCGATACTGCTCGGGCTGCCCACCAATGGCCTCCTGCAGGTGCCAGGCGATCGCCTCCCCTTCGCGGTCCAAATCCGTTGCGAGGTAGATGGTGTCGGCCTTGGCCGCCAGCTTGCGCAGCTCATCGACCACTTTTTCCTTACCCGGCAGAATTTCATAGTGGGCATCCCAGCCGTGCTCGGGATCAATACCCATCCGTTTGATCAGCTGCTCTTTCTGCTTCTTCGCCTTGTACTTGGCCTTTTCGTCCGGCGACAGCTTGCGGGTCTTGGCGGCCTGACGGGCGCGCTCCTTGGGATCGACCGGTTTGGAGTTGCCGCTGGTGGGCAGATCCCGAATGTGACCGACACTGGACTTGACGATAAAATCGTTGCCCAGATATTTATTGATCGTCTTGGCCTTGGCCGGGGATTCGACAATAACTAAGGATTTACCCATGCGACTCTTCTTTGTCCGTTCCGAGTGAGAGCGGCTAGCCGGATGGCCAGAGCGCTGCAAAATGCCGGTTGAGGTGCGCATATATAAGTCCTCAACCGGGCTGGGTCAAGTCGCGAACTTCCTCAGGGCCTCGATCCACCCCGCCGGAACCGTCGCTCAGGTGCTTCCCTCACAGCGCCGACGGGGTCGCCGACGGCCCCGGGAAGACGCGTCTATCTACTTGATTTACAAGGGTTTGATAAAAATAGATCATAAAGCTTTGGCAACGCGGGCCGACAACCTGAAAAGCGGACTCAACCCCGTCAGGAATTATTTCTTCCATTGATGACCCCCGGAGCGTCATGGCCAGCTTATTGCTGCTGACATCACTGCTGTTTCTATCGCTGCTGATCGTGCATCTGGTCAACCAGCGCGAGGAACGCTTTCGCCAGATCCGATTGCGGCAGCGCCGGGTTCGCTGGCGCATCGACGCCCTGGAGGAGGTACTGGTCGGGATCGAAGAGACCTTGCCCAACCGCGCCATCGCCCGCAGTATCAACCGGGAAATACTGCACCTGCTCGAGCAGATGCTGGAGCTCGAGGCGGGCGACAAAACCCACCTGGAAACCCGAGTTGCCCATGTTCGGGAGCGGGCGGAAGACATGTTGCACGATCAGGAGCCGAGCCACGCCGGCCGCCTGCGGGAGAGCGACGCCGAAATGGCGCGCGCCAGGGAGTGCCTGGATCAGGCCGCTCAGGTATTGCGTCGACAGGACAACGAGGGGCGACTGGAGGGGGGTACACTCAGTGACTACCTGCTCGAGCTGTCCTGGACCCGATTGATGATCGATGTGGTGACCTACATTGCCGAGGGCCACAAGGCGTTACAGCGCGGGGATATCACCACGTCCCAGGCGTATTACAAGCGCGCCCAGGGGCTGCTGATCGGTTCCGATCACCCCTACCCGCAACGCATGGCGATGATCCGGGAGCTCGGGGAGGTGATTCAGGGCAAGCGCAAGGCGCTCAGCCAGGAGCTGATGCCGGAGACGGACTACAACCCCTGAGGGCGGCCAGCGTCTCCTCGACAACCGCGAGCGCCCGGTCACCCCCCGCTTCGGTCCAATAGATCGACCACCCCCCCGGGTCACCACTGAGGGCGCGTACCGAGCGCGGCATTCGGGGCAGACACTCGCGCAAACAGGCTCGCTCAGCGGGCGTCGCTCGGCCCTTTCCCTGCCAGGCCCATACCCCCATAAAATGCGACTCGTGCTCGTAGGCGGCCCGCACCAGCATCCAGTCCCGGGCCGGCCCTCCCCCTTTGGCCGCGGGCTGGCGATAGACCGGCAGTCGCTCCGGTTCACTGAGATCGGTTGCCTGTCTGGGCAAGGCTTCCAGAGTGACCCGCAGGCCTTTTTCGGTCGCCCGCCGACGCACCGCTTCCTGCTGGCGGTCGCGCTCGCTGGGTTGAAGCATCATGACCGGCCCCAGCACCATGGCGAGCACGCCCAGTAAAATGACGACTATCCAGATATTCACCGCTCACACTCCTCCCGGTATTGACTGTTCCACTGATCCCGCTCTTTAAAAGTGCTACTATCAATAGCATCGGAGAGCAAAATATCTCTCCCAGTTACAGGTCGTTCGCCAACCAGTTACGGGACGTCAGATTATGGCAGTTTACAAACATATTATTGCTGGCCTGGACTTGTCCGAGGAGTCGCCCCAGGTTCTGCAGAGAGCCACCGAGCTCGCCCAGGCCTGCCAGGCTACGGTCAGTGTCGCCCATGTCATCGAGCCGCTGACATTCGCCTACGGCGGCGACATGCCCGTGGATCTGTCAGAGGTTCAGGAGCAACTGCAACTCAAAGCCGAACAGGAGCTGCATCGTCTGACCC
>NZ_DFTP01000107.1:14755-15126 GCF_002381585.1 Marinimicrobium sp. UBA4209 | reverse complement strand
TCCCCATTCAGCAGGAACATGTGCTGGTGGGCCAACCGGCCACCGAGTTGCACTATCTCGCCAATCAGGAAGGGGCCGACCTGATCATTGTCGGCAGCCACGGCCGCAAAGGTTTTGCGCTACTGCTCGGGTCCACCTCCAACAGCGTTCTGCACGGTGCCAGTTGCGACGTGCTCGCGGTCCGGGTAGCGGAATCCGACACCCGAGAGACCTGATGTTTGCGCTCAGGCGCCCTGCATGTCCTCCAGCTCGGCCCAGCGTTCAAAACACGTCTCCAACTCCGCCTCCACATCGGCCAGCGCTTTCAAATGCGCATCCACCTTGTCCTGTGGCTCGCTGTAGAACGCCGGATCCGCGGCCTGCTGCTGCAG
>NZ_DFTP01000107.1:336-14702 GCF_002381585.1 Marinimicrobium sp. UBA4209 | reverse complement strand
GGATCCGCGGCCTGCTGCTGCAGTGCGTCCAGCCGGGCCTCCAGCGCTTCAATCCGCTCCGGCAACTGATCAAACTCCCGCTGCAGTTTATAGCTGAGCTTTTTGGGCTTGGTCGCCGGCGCAGCCGGGGCCGACGGCGCAGAGGGAGCCCCTTCGGCGGCTGGCTCAGACGGCGCGCTATCATCGGTCCAGCGTCCCCCCTGGCGCAACCAGTCGTCGTAGCCCCCCACGTACTCACGCACCCGGCCGCGCCCCTCAAAGGCGATGACACTGGTGACGATATTGTTGAGGAATGCCCGGTCGTGGCTGACCAGCAATACGGTGCCGTCGTAATCAGTCAGCAAGTCCTCAAGCAGCTCGAGCGTCTCGACATCCAGGTCATTAGTCGGCTCATCCATGACCAGAAGGTTGGCCGGCTTACTGAACAGCTTGGCCAGCAGGACCCGGTTGCGCTCGCCCCCGGACAGCGCACGCAAGGGGGTTCTCGCCCGCTCCCCGGTGAACAGAAAGTCGCCCAGATAGGAAATGATGTGCCGCGACTTGCCATTGAGCTCGATGAATTCGCGCCCCTCGGCAATATTGTCCACCGCGCTCTGATCGAGGTTAAGCTGTTCCCGCAACTGATCAAAATACGCCACTTGCAACTGGGTACCCAGGCGCACCCGTCCTTCCTGAGGTTCCAGCTCCCCGAGAATCAACTTCAGCAGCGTACTCTTGCCGGCGCCATTGGCACCGATCAGGCCAATACGGTCACCGCGCATGATGACGGAGGAAAAATCCGAGACAATCGCTTTCTCCGGGAAGCCATAGGACACCTTTTCCAGCTCCGCCACCAACTTGCCGGAACGCTCCCCGGAGCTGACCGAGAACGAGGCCTTGCCCTGTAGCTCCCGGCGCTCATTGCGGGTCTCCCGCATGGCTTTCAGAGCGCGAACCCGTCCTTCGTTGCGGGTGCGGCGCGCCTTGATTCCCTGACGGATCCAGACTTCCTCCTGGGCCAGTTTCTTGTCAAACAGCGCGTTGTGACGCGCCTCTTCCGCCAGAGCCTGCTCCCGGTACTCCAGGTACCGGTCGTAAGTCCCCGACCAGGTGCGCAAATGCCCCCGATCCAGCTCGGCAATGTCGGTGGCGAGTTTCTGCAGCAGGGACCGGTCGTGGGTAATGAACACCAGGGCGCCCGGGAATTGGAGCAGCTGCTGTTCGAGCCACTCAATGGCGGCAATGTCGAGGTGGTTGGTGGGCTCATCGAGCAGCAGTACATCGGGCCCGGACACCAACGCCTGAGCCAGGGCCACCCGGCGGCGCCAGCCGCCGGAGAGGTTGGCCATGGCCCAGTCGCCTTCGAGCCCCAGGCGGGTCAGGGTGGTATCCACCTTCTGCTGGAACTGCCAGCCGTCCTGCGCTTCGATCTGCTGTTGCAGGCGCGCCAATTCACTCATATCACTCTCGCCACCGGCGTGGGACAGGTGATGGAATTTCTGCAGCAACTCGCCCACATCCCCCAGCCCCTCGGCCACCAGGTCAAACACGGTTTTGTCATCGGCCTCGGGAAGATCCTGAGCCAACCGCGCCACCTTGACCTCGGGACCCACCTGCACGGTACCGCCATCCAGATCGACCTCACCGGCCAGCACTTTCATCAGGCTGGACTTGCCGGCCCCATTGCGGCCTATCAGGCAGAGTCGGCGACCTTTTTCAACCGACAGGTCAACGCCATCCAGCAGCACTTGCAGGCCATAACTGAGCTGGGCATTTTCTAAGCGAATCAATGACATGGGAACACTTTTTGATGTACTGCACAAAGGGAATAAAAATCCGGTTTTTATCGCGGAACGCCAGTAGCGCGGGCCCCGGGGGCCTGTTATGCTGAACTGACAAGCGCGAGACGGATGGGCATCATACAGCCTTCCTTCACGCCACAGAAGAATAATCCGGTCAATCCGCGAATTACCGGTTCATGCACGAGAGAATGAGGTAGCAACACCATGTGGTCGCTGCGTATTCGGTCCCACGTCTCCCTGTTCGCCGTTTTTGTCGGCCTGCTCCTGGCCCTACCCAGAGTACTCGCGGCCCCCTCGTCGCAAGACGTCGTCTGGCCGGATGCGACCACGACAAGCCCGGAGCGTCTGGCCCAGCGCCAGACATTTCTGGAAGCCCGGGATGCCCTGTCCCGGCGACAGATGACCCGTTACGAAACCCTGCTTGAGCAGTTGGAGGGGTACCCCCTCGCCCCCTACCTTACCTACCGGGAGCTGACCCGCAACCTGCAGAAAGCTTCCCCCGAGGCGGTCGGGGATTTTCTCGAGGCCGAATCGGGCTCCTATCTCGCCCATCAGCTCCAGCGCCAGTGGTTGCACAGCCTCGCCCGCCAGAAACGCTGGGATCAGTATCTCAGCGATTACCCCGGCGCCCTGGGGGACACCGAGCTGGCCTGCCACGCCCTCCACGCCCGCCTGACCCGGGGCGACAAGAGTGCCCTGGATGAGGTCGAACCCCTGTGGAATGTGGCGCGCTCGCAACCGGAGGCCTGTGACCCGGTATTCGACCGCTGGATGGCCGAAGGACGGCTGACACCGGCCATCACCTGGGAGCGCCATACCAAGGCCATCAAGGGACGCGCCTACGGCCTGGCCAACTACCTTGCCCGGCAGATGCCGGATAGCTGGCAAGGCAAAGCCAGACTCATGCGGGAGGTGAACCGCAACCCCAAGGCGCTCGCCCAGACCGCACGTTTTCGCGAGCAGTCCGAGGCCATGCAGGACATCATCAGCCACGGCATTCAACGTCTTGCGCGCCGCGACGCCCTTCAGGCTCTGGCGCTCTGGCGTGGTTACGATGCCCAGCAGCTGTTTTCCCACGCTGAGCGCCTGGCCACCCAGGAAACCATTGCCCAGCGCCTGATTTTCCAGGGCCACCGGGAGCAGGCCGATCAACTGTTGGCTACCGTCCCGGCACTGGGCAATACCGATCTGGTCGAATCATTGATTCGTGACGCCCTGGAGCAACTGGACTGGGAGCGCGCCTATACCTGGCTCAACCAGCTTCCCGCCGAAGCTCAGGACAGCGAGCGGTGGCGCTACTGGCGCGCCCGGATGATCGAGGAGCTGGCGCTGGAGAACACCGGCCCCGAGCCGAGAGATCTCTACGCCGCCGTGGCCGCCACCCGGAGCTTTTACGGGTTCCTCTCCGCCGACAAGCTGGGCTTCGAGTACCGCCTACTGGACCAGCCGGCGCCGGTCTCGGACGCCGTGCTGGCCGACATGGAACAGCACCCGGCGTTGCAGCGCGCCTATGAATGGTTGATGATCGGCGACACCGTTGCGGCCAGCCGCGAGTGGTATTACACCGTACCCGGGCTGGAGCACGAGCGGATCATGGCAGCCGGCAAACTGGCCCAGCGCTGGGGCTGGCACCGCAAAGGCATTCAGGCAATGATCAGTGCTCGTTTCTGGGACGACTTGCAGATGCGCTTTCCCCTCGCCTATCAGGAGCATGTCCAGGCCGCCGCCCGGGACACCGCCATCCACCCTCACCTGCTGTTCGCCATTGCCCGCCAGGAGAGCGCCTTCATGCCCCACGCCCGCTCACCGGCCGGCGCCATGGGGCTGATGCAGCTGATGCCCGCCACCGCTCAGCAGACCGCCCGGAGAGCGGGCGTGCCCTACCGGCGCGCCGATCTGCTCAGCCCGGAGAAAAACATCGCCCTGGGGAGCCGTTACCTGAATGAACTGCTGACCGAATTCGGCGGCAACCGGATTCTCGCCACGGCGGCCTACAACGCCGGCCCCTATCGGGTAAAGCAATGGTTGCGAGAGAAGACCCACAAGTTGCCCTACGACGTCTGGATTGAAACCATACCGTTTCGGGAAACCCGGGGCTATGTACAGAACGTGCTGTCTTACTCGGTGATTTACGGCTACCGGATGGGAGAGAAAAGTCCCTTCATTACGGCGGAGGAGGCAAGCGCGCCCTTCTGATCGGACGCGCGGCCGAAATCAGAGGTTCAGGTAGGCTTTCAGCCGGGCCTGAACCACACTGGCCAACTCGTCCGGCGCGAACTTTGACAGAAAGGCATCACAGCCTACCTTGGATACCATCGCCTGATTGAACCCGCCGCTGAGCGAGGTATGCATGACCACATGCAGGTCCCCGAAATCCGCCGACTGACGGATTTCCGCGGTCAGTCGATAACCGTCCATCTCGGGCATCTCCGCGTCGGTGATCAGCATGACCACCTCATCGGTAACCCGCTTGCCTTCGGCAACCCAAGCCTGCAGTTGCCGCAACGCTTTCAGGCCATCCTGCACCGCAATCAGCTCCAGCCCCAGCTCGCTGAGTGTCTCCCGGACCTGAGCGACGGCGGTTGCCGAGTCCTCGGCAAGCAGCACCTTCAGCCCTCGTGCCCTGGCTTCCCGGGCCAGCGTCTGATCCAGCGTCTGCTCGGAGACCGAGGTGTTCAGTTCCGCCACTTCGGCCAGAACCCGCTCGACGTCCAGAATCTCCACCAGCCGGCCGTCCACACGGGTGATTGAGGTCAGGAAGTGACCGCGTCCCGCCCCTTCCGGTGGCGGCAACACCTCCTCCCAGTTCAGGTTGACAATACGGTCTACCGGCCCGGTCATAAAGGCCTGTACCGAGCGGTTGTATTCCGTGACGATCAGGTTCTGCTCGGTGCCCGGCGGCAGAGCCCGGGCACCGATCGCGGCACTCAGATCCAGTACCGGAATTGTCTGTCCGCGCCACTGGGTCACCCCACACACCTGGGAGTGACTGTGAGGCACCCGGCGCAACCGGGGCATTTTGACCACTTCCTGGACCTTGAAGACATTGATTGCGAACAACTGGGCGCCCCCCAATCGGAACAACAGCAGCTCCAACCGGTTTTCGCCCACCAGGCGGGTTCGCTGATCCACGGTACTGAGCAGGTTTGCCATAGTGAAATCCCCGAAAGAAGGCGCGCTTGATTATTGTCTGATGAGCGTTGCAGCGGCGCCGGATATTGCCAGTCTAGCAGAAATGGCGCAATATTCATCAATTTGGCCTGACCCGTTCCCCCTCCCTCCGCTCCCGGCGATTGTGTACAAGGACCGGACCGGGCTAAACTGGCCCACTGGTTCGATTTAAGGATAACGCAGTAGCCCCCATGTCTGAGCTTCTACCGCTGCTGGCGCGGCAACCCATTTTCAACCGTTCCATGCAGGTCGTCGCCTACGAACTGCTGTGTCGCTCGGGCTCCGGGAACCTGGCCTCCTTCACCAATGGTGACTCCGCCAGCTCGCAGGTATTGCTGCACACTTTCACCGATCTCTCGCTGGAAAAAGTGGTCGGCAAACTCAAAGCCTATATCAATTTTACCCGGACCCTGTTGATCACGCCCCCGCCCTTCGACCGCCGCCAGATGGTGGTGGAAGTTCTCGAAGATCAGGTGGTCGATCAGGCACTGCTGACCGGCCTGACGCAGTTGCGCTCCGAGGGCTATACCATTGCCCTGGATGATTTTGTGCTCACCGAGCAGACCCGCCCTCTGCTGGAGTACGCCGATATCGTCAAGCTCGACGTACTGCAACTGTCGGAAACCGAACTGCTGGATCATATCGAACAGCTCAAACCCCTGGGCCTCACTTTACTGGCCGAAAAGGTCGAAACCTACGAAATGCTCGAGCGTTGCCGGGCCCTGGGGTTCGACCTGTTTCAGGGCTATTTCCTCGCGCGTCCGAAAATTCTCTCGGGTCACAAAATCTCGGAAAGCAAGCAGGCCGTTCTGCAACTGCTCGCCGCCCTGCACGATCCCGATGTATCCATTCTGCGCGTCGAGCAGCTGCTCTCCCAGGACCCGGTGCTGAGCTATAAACTGTTGCGCCTGGTCAACTCCGCCGCCTTTGCCCTGCCGCGAACCATCGAGTCCCTGCGCCAGGCCATCACCTTGCTCGGCCTGGACATCATCAAAAACTGGGTCAACCTGTTGGCCATGGCCAACCTAGGCAACAAACCCACCGAACTGAGTGTGGCGGCGCTGACCCGCGCCCGGATGTGCGAGACCCTCGCCAGTGCCATGCAAAGAGAGGCCCGTCAGGATGCGTTCTTCACCGTCGGCCTGCTGTCCACCCTGGATGCGTTCATGGACGTACCGCTCGATGTGCTGTTGGGCAACCTGTCCCTGAGCCCGGAACTGAGCGAGGCCCTGCTACGCCACCAGGGGCACGAGGGACGGATTCTGGATATCGTGGAGCATTATGAGCGGGGTGCCTGGGGGGCGATCGACTGGTCCTATCTGAGCAGCGTGGGCATCACGGCCAGCCAGCTCTCCCAAGCCTACCTGGAAGCCATTCAGTGGGTTTCCGACACCATGGATCAGATCGGGATAAAGCTCTGAGCCGACCGGAGGTCGCACTATCCTTCGAGTAATCCCGTTACCTCACCCGAGCTGAAGGGCCAGCCCAGTTCCGCTCCGGAATCGGACCGGGCGACCACTGGAATGCGCGTTCCGTAGCGAGCCATCAGGCTATCCGAGTCCGCTATATCCACCTCTTCCAACCGCCACCCGGTCTGTGTCAGTGCAGGCCAGAGTTCATCTTTGGCCTGTTCGCACAGATGACAGCCGAGGGTGGTGTACAGGATCAGAACCGGTTCCGACAATCAGGCCTCCCCGGACGTATCACCGACATCAGCCGAAGAACGCTGAGGCCGTTCGGCACCCACCGGGTCGGTGGTCAGCGTCTCCAGCATCTCCGCCATGAACCCGCGCAGGGACTGGGCTGGAGTCTCGGTTTGATCAGACGGCAGCATACGCTCGGCGACGTCCAGAAGCAGCGTTTCAGGACCCGCAGACACCCGGGATGCATCGGCCAGCGCTGCCTCCAGGCCCCGGAGAAACTGTCCCAAGGGCGCCAGTCGCTCCTGAAGCCCGGGCCCCTGCTCGGGCTTTCCGGTGCTCCGACCATAAGTTTCACTGACCTGCCGGATTGACGATTGACTCAGATTCAGGGAGAAGCTGGCCACTTGCTCGCGGTCGTAACCGAGCGCCATGGCCGATTCCAGCGCCCCATTCAGATCACCGGAGAAGAACTGTTCGGCCAGACGATCAACGCCACCCAGAAGGGATTCGATCGCGGAACGTTCATCGGCATTCAGATCGCCCTCCACGGACCAACTCAATGACCGGCTGGCCGCTGCGGAAAAGGAGGACCCATTGCCCGACCCACTGAGCGACACAGCGGCACTGCTGTTGGCCTGTATGGCAACGCGGTCCCCCTCGGCGGTCATCAGCTCGAAGCTGAACCGACTGGCGCGGGCCTGTTCATATCGATAGGCGAGCGGTCCCTCGGACCGGGAGGTATTGGCACCATCAGCGCGCTCATCCGACGGGGATTGACCCAGTTGGGATTGACCCAGTTGTTGGTCAACAATCCGCTGCCTGAGGTCTTCGACACCGGCCAACACCCGTTCGCGGGTATCATCGATATCGGCCTGGATTTCGGGGGTAAAGCTCGCCAGGGCTTCCAGTTGCTTCTGCGCCTCGGCAAAGCCCTTTTTGAAGCCCTCCAATCCGGCATCCAGGCGCGCCTGCAGTTGAGCTTCGGTGGCGCCTTCGGCCGCGTCTTTGAGGAGTCGACGTTCGATAAAACCAAGTATATTACCCGCGACTTTTTCGGCGCTCAGGGGCTCAAAGCGGTCGAACGCCTGAGCCGCCCCACCGCGCTTCGAGGCGAGCTTTTCGTAGCCCATGGCCAGGGTCTGCTCGATGGTCTGGAACGCTTTCTGCCGGCGCTCCTCCAGGCTGGAGGTCTCGGCACCCGGGGATCGCTCCGATGCCGTCGCTCCCTGAGAGGCAACCCCACCGTTGCGCCCGGACTGTCCGGGGAGAAGGTCCGCCGGGCGACCGGAGGCACTGTGTATTGAGGAAATGGGCATTGTGCACCTCCCGGGAGGCGAGTGAATTTACGATACGCTTTCCCGCGTATCGGCCGACGCCAGCAAACCTTTAGGTTATTTTTTGACCAACCACACGACAACCACCGCGGCCAGCAGCCCCAGCAGGACCAAGCCTCCGACCCAGCCCCGCTGGCGGGCGGTCCGTTCGGACCCAGCGGTCGACGCCGTCGGCTGAGGCTGAACCGTCTGAGGCTCCTTGGCCGCTTCCCGTCGGGTCGTCTCGTCCACTCTGGGTTTCTGCGCGCTCGCCTTTGCTGCGGGCGCCCTGGCCGGAGCAGTGCTGCGTACGGTGGTTTTCCCGAGATCATCGGAGGGGCCAATGACACCGAAGCTCAGGGTATCAAAGCGCAGCTCGTCACCCCGACGAACCCGCGCCTCGGTGACCCGCTCACCATTGAGGAAAGTGCCGTTGGAAGAGCCGAGATCCTTCACGTACAGCAGACCATCCAGAATCTGAAGCTGAGCGTGTCGGCGTGACAGGTGTGCGACCGCCAGATGAATATCACACTCGCTCGAACGCCCCACTACCGTCGTCTCGGCGAGCGGAAATACCCGAGAGCCGAGCGCCGCGCTATTGGGCTTGAGGCTCCACTCGGTAAGCGCCGGCGAGGCCTGGCCAACATCTTTTTTCGGGTCGATGATCTCCAGCTCCAGATCACCAAGGGTTATCCGATCGCCCTCCTGAAGCCTGCAGCGATCATCGATGAGTTTGTCATTGACCCGCAATGGCGTTTCCGGCGCTCGGTTTTTGAGAATGAGGCGGTCGGCGCGAACACCGATGACGAACTGCAGGCTGGCCACGCTGGCGTGGTCCAGGATCAGATCGTTGGTGGCTGAACGCCCCACTTTAACTCCCGGTTCTACCAGCCACACGGACTGGTGCTTATTATGTCGGGCTCGAAGTTTCAGCATAGTTATTATGAATTGCCTGTTAAGGGTTTCAGTGCCCGGCCATCACGGCAGGGTCAGAGTCAGAATGCCACCGCCCAGCGGGCCATCATTGGCCAGTTTAAGGCTGCCGCGGATGCCGTGAGCGCGATGCAGCTGGACAATCCGGGCCGCAAACAGCAGCCCCAGGTTGGTACTGCCACTGGAAAAAGAAACGCCCGCGTTCATCTCCAGTGGGGCATCCAGCATTGACTGGGGGTAACCCTGTCCATCATCGGCAATGCGGATGTCCAGCCCCCGGTCCGTCACCTCAGCGCTGATCAACAGTTGCGAGTGCGAGTACCGGGCACAATTTACCAGAATATTGTTGATCACGCCGCCAAGCAATTCGCTGTCAAAGTACCATTTGAGATCCGGATCACACTTTACTGTCACCTCCAGGTCCCGAGCCTGGAACAGCACATCGTTCCGGTCCACCTGGTCCTCCAGCAGGTCCACCACGTGGTGCTCGTCGACCTGAACCCGCAGCGATTCGTGCTGCATGCGATACAGGGTCAACAGCTGAACAAGCTCACTGTTGATTCGCGATGCTTCGTAGCCGAGCACAGAGAAGGTTTTCCGCTGTGCATCATTTTCCGGCGGGTTGTCCGCCAACATGGACTCCAGAGTATGCAGCAGCATACCCAGCGAGTTTTTCATGTCATGAACGCTGGAGGCCAGTACAAAGCTGAAATCCAGACCCTCATCTTGTTCGTCCATTGCTCTCCCCTCTTGGGTGTTCAGGGTTTGATTCACCAATGCCACGTCACACCCTCAACTACCGATTTTGACTTTGTTCTCGACTTGCCGATGCAGATCCTGAAGCTGCCGGAAGCGACGGAACTGCTCGTGGTTGGGCAGGATGGTGTCAGTCACAAACTGAAGAGTAACCGACACTTTGGCCAGGTCGCTCTCATGAGCACCTTCCCGATCGATTTTATCCAGCAACGCTTGAGCGAGGTTAAGCCGGACGCCGATATGTCGCGGAAACTTGCGCAACGCTTCATCGAAGCATTCAATTGAATCCCGATACTGTTGCTGCTCATAGAAACTGATGCCGCGCTGGTTGATTTCGGCCACCAGCTGCCGGTTTTTATGGCTGACCGGCTCTTCCAGCAGCCGGTCAATTTTTTCCAGATCACGCTCCTGACCGGCGTGCAGAGACGTCAACTCCTCCAGCAATTCGCTGGCCTCAGTGGCCCGATCCGTAGCGCGATAGGTCTTCGCCAGCTCAAGCGAAGCATCCAGACTCAGGACCAGACCCTCATCCGCCAGCAGCGACTGAGTCTGCTCGAGCAATTGCTCCGCCAGTTTTTTATCGCCCTGTCCCGCTGCGATCTGAGCTTCAATCAACAACGCTTCCGCTTTACGATCGATCTGTTTCCCAAACCGCTGCTCGTAATCGCTGAGGGTTTTCAGCGCATCCCGGGCGTATTGCTTGGCCAGCGTTTTGTCTTCGGCGAACAGGGTCGCCGTCGCGCGGGCAAAATCCAGATGAACATCGGCCCGGTCATACACCGAATTCTCGCCCAGTCGAACCGCTTTGCGGTAAGCCGTTGCCGCGGTAACCACATCGTGGTTTTCCATCGCCGTTTCGGCCAGGGTCTGCTGTCGTAAGATCGCGAGCGGAGAGACTTCAACGGCGTGTTCAAGTACTTTCTGAAGACGGTCACGGGCGCCCTGCTCGCGACATATTTGCGCCTGCAGGTCATAGGCCTTCATGAACAACGGGTGTTCCTGCACCGTTTCTTCCAACCATTGCTGCGCCCCCAGAAGATCGCCCCGCGCGCGCTTGACCTCCGCCATGCCGACCATCGCCCAGTCCAGTGAGCGGTGCTCGAGCGCTTCGCGATACAGCGCCTCGGCGGCATCAACATCTCCCATCTCGAGATACAGGTGACCGAGCATTTTCTGGCAGTGAGCCGCGAACCGGCCGTCGGAGGCCACTTCTTTGCGACACAGCTGAATGGCGACATCAAACTGCTTGCCATTGATGGCCCGATACACCGGTGTCAACTTGTCGCGCCGGGCCATCAGGCGATCGAGACGCCGCTGCAGGGATCGGGTGGTGATCGGTTTGGCCAGGTATTCGTCCGGCTCCGAGTCGTAGGCGGCCATCACCATACTGCGGCTGGACTCCGCCGAAATCAGGATAAATACCGCCGTGGGATCAAGAATTTTGTGATAGCGAAGATCTTCGAGTACCTGCTGCCCCGTTTTCCCTTTCCCCAGATTGTGGTCACACAGAATCAGGTCGTACATTTTGGCCTTGCACAGGCGCAGGGCTTCAGCGCCATTGCTGGCGGTATCAATCGAGTTTACGCCCATTTCCTGAAGCATTTTGCTGACGGTCATACGGAAGCTGTCAAAGTCGTCCACAATCAGTGCGTGCAGCTTTTTGTAGCCCGCATAGGCCATAGGGGAGTCTCCGGAACCGAGTCATACAGGGCATCAACGCCTGCCCACAGAATAGCGTATTTACGGAGGGGGTGACAGAAAATCGAGAAAATTCAGGAGTCTGCAGCAGCGCCGGTCATGTGGGCTGGCGCCGGCGGGACTCAAACAGTGAGTTGCCGCCCTGCGCTTTGGCGCTGTGCTTTGCCTCGGCCAGTAACTGAGCCACCTGGTGATGGGTTTTGCAATGTACGGGATCGGGAGTCACACAACCGATGGACAGTGTCAGGGGACCGAAGCGCTGACGCTGGCCAGTGCGATCGTGGCTCCAGTAGTCCCGCTGCTCCGGGGGCATGAGGTCGGCTGCGTCCTCGATGAACTGCGCCAGAATACGCTGGCAGCGAATGCGCCAATCATCACTGCGAAAGACCACGACAAAATCATCACCACCAACATGTCCGACAAAATCCAGAGCCTCGTGGGCGTGCTTGACCAGAAGCGTCCCCAGCATCAGGATCACATCGTCTCCCAACCCGTAACCGAAGGCATCGTTGAACGGTTTGAACTGGTTGATATCGCAATAGGCGACCGTAAAGGGTCGGGCATCGAGAAGTAGCTGGTCTATCCACTCGTACAGAGGCACGTTCCCCGGGAGCTGGGTCAGCGGGTTGCTGTGTCTCGCGAGCCGCATTTTTTCCTCGGTGATACAGCGCAACAGCCGTCCCACCCGAACGACGCCGGCATAGCGGCCCTCCTGTTCGACCAGCAGATCCACGCTCAGATTCTGCAGGGGGTCCTCCGTGACCATCTGGCCGGCCAGTTTCAGTTCGCAATCAACATCAACCCGGATGGTGCGCTTACAGATGAAGGTCGAGATCGGCTTGCCCGCGTGCAGTTCGTAGGAGTATCGATGCGAGAAGATGTTCAAAAGCTCGCTGCGGCTGACCATTCCCAAAGGCCTACCCTCATCCACGACCGGCAGGCAGGTCAGTTGCTGATCGGCCCGAAACCGTTCGACCACCGACAGGGTTGAAACCGTTGGCTCGACGGCCTCGGCGTACTGAACAATGTCACCGACCCGCTGGCGGAAGGTGAAGGTGTCGTGCAATCGCGGCCGAAAACCGACCAGCCCCTCCAGCCCCACCATCTGCCTGGGCGGGTGGCTGCAGGGCCTCAGCAGCAGGTATCCCTGCACATACTCGACCCCCAGTGCGGCGAGCGTGCGCAGCTCCTCTTCGCGCTCGATACCCTCGGCAATCACCCGGTTCCCGAGCCGGTGCGCAATATCCAGCATGGCGCGCACAAACTCCCGCTTGACCGGATCGGCATCGATATCGCTGATAAAATGTCGATCAATTTTGACGTAATCGGGATTGAGCTCACTCCAGACCCGCAGCCCCGCGTAGCCGGCGCCCAGATCATCCAGTGCCACCGCGAACCCCTGGTGGCGAAAGTGATCCGTGGCCGCCCGGAGCGAGACAAACTCATCCAGCGGCTGGCGTTCGGTCAATTCAAAGACCACCCGCTCGGGATCCAGGCCGACCCGGGTCAGAATCTCCCGGGTGACCCCTTCCCGGTAGTGCCGGTCGGTAAAGCTCAATGGCGACATATTAAGAAACAGCTTACCCGGCAGCGCCTGTGCCACAAAAGACTCGCAGGCCACTTCCCGACAGGCGTATTCCAGTGCGGCCAGTTGCTGACTGCACCGGGCCGCGTCAAACAACTGGGCCGGGCTGTGCAGGTCGCTGTCCTCGGGCCCCCGAATGAGCGCTTCGTAACCAACGATCCTGCCACCATCCAGTGCGATGATGGGCTGGAACAGTGGGGTCAGCTGCTTCCGGTCAATCAGGCGTTGCAACGCCTCCGAGGGGGCGGATACCGGGGAAAGCGGGCCATTGGCCAGACAGGACGAGAAATTGGCAGACATTTCTGCATGGTGAAACATCGATGTGACAATTCCGTGACAGGCGGGCTCTGCCAATTCGGGACCGCAATCGGTACAATTCGCGCCTGAACTCGCCCGATTCACCTGGAAATGCCGATGTCCGACAACCGCTCCGACCAGCTCTACGCCGATCCACTCGCCGAAGTCAGCCGTTTTGCCTTTGATCAGAAGGTCGTGGAGGTCTTTCCGGATATGATCAAGCGCTCGGTCCCGGGATACGCCACCATCATCAACATGATCGGTGACCTCGCCGAGCGCTACGCAACCTCGAACAGTCGCTGTTACGACCTCGGGTGCTCCCTGGGGGCCGCCACCCTGGCCATGCGGCACCGGATTCGCGCCAGTAACTGCGACATTGTGGCGGTGGACAATTCGCCCGCCATGATTGAACGATGCCGCCAGGTGCTCGCCGCCGACACCGCCGAACCTCCGGTAGAGCTGCTCTGTACCGACCTGCAGAGCACCCCGGTCAGCGGCGCCTCCATGGCGGTCCTGAACTTCACTCTGCAGTTCATCCCCCCGGCCGAGCGTCAGGCCGTGCTCGACCAGATCGCCGAGGGCCTGCAGCCCGGCGGCATTCTGATCCTGTCGGAAAAAGTGGCGTTCAAGGATCCGCTGCACAATGAGCTGATGATCGAGCTGCATCACAACTTCAAACGCGCCAACGGCTACAGCGATCTGGAAATCGCCCAGAAGCGCAGTGCGCTGGAAGAGGTCCTGATCCCGGAAACGCTCGAAACCCATCGCGACCGTCTCCGCCAGGCCGGGTTTACCAGCGTGGACGTCTGGTTCCAGTGTTTCAATTTCGCATCGATGATTGCTATCAAATGATTGAGTATTACCACACCCTCCTCGAGACGCTTCACCTCGACCCGGTCCTGTCTCGCTGGGCTGAACAACTGCCCGAGCAGATCCGTCGGGGACTGGACACCCGTCNCTACGGCGACCTTCCCGACTGGCTCAATGCGCTGGACCAGTTGCCCGATATTCATGCCGACTCGATCGAGCTGAACAACGAGGTTCGAATCGAGACCGATGACGCGCTTGATGCCGACACCCTCCAGCAATTGCGAAGCGCGCTGGAAGCGTTGATTCCCTGGCGCAAGGGGCCCTACCACCTCCACGGTATTCATCTGGATACCGAGTGGCGCTCGGACTGGAAGTGGGA